>JARFQZ010000066.1 GCA_029287515.1 Lysobacterales bacterium | reverse complement strand
GAATGGCCCCTGGTAGGCGAGCGGATCAACAAGGTGTGGGGCGAGGCGGCCAGCAACCTGGAGGCCACTCTGCAAAAGCACCATGACCAGGTCAAGGCGTTCAGTAGCTGGTTGCTCAAAAAGGTTGCCGGCACCACGATGGGGTTGCTGGGCTTCATTGTGTCCATACTGATTTCCGGGGCCCTGATGTTATCGGCTAACGCCAGCTACGAGGCTACCAAGCGTATCGGGCGACGGCTTGGCGGAGACAAGGGTGAGAGCTTTGCCGACCTCACGGTTGCCACGATCCGAAGCGTCGCAAAGGGCGTTCTCGGCGTCGCTTTCATCCAGACCGCGCTGGCAACGATTGGCCTGGTCGTCATGGATGTGCCGGCCGCCGGAATCTGGGCGATGATTATTCTCTTTCTGTGCATCGCCCAACTGCCTCCAACGCTTATTCTGCTTCCAATAGCCCTGTGGGTGTTCTCAGTTGCCGAGCCGGTACCCGCGACTATCTTCCTGGTTTACTCGCTCGTCGTTGGGTTCAGCGACACATTCCTGAAGCCGCTGCTGTTGGGTCGCGGTGTAGAAGTTCCGATGCTGGTCATTTTACTCGGCGCCATCGGCGGAATGATCACGTCCGGTATCATCGGATTGTTCTTTGGTGCCGTCATCCTGGCGCTGGGATACCAGCTTTACATTTTCTGGGTGACCGAAGGCGAAGGCAGGGAAGCGCTGGAACACAGTAAAGAAACCCAGGAGGCCTCCTGATCCGCAGAACGTACTGACTGATATAATTGCGTATAATGTATATTATGTTAAATAGAGTATGGACCAGGCTGATATTCGTCAGCCTGGTTCTTCTGTTAGCGGCATGTTCCACAACCCCCTATCGATATGAGCCGCTGGATAATTTCGAAGTCACCAAGCGCGCGATTACCAAGCAACAAGGGCAAATCCAGGTCAGCGCATCCGTACCGAGTAATGAAGAAGCAGAACGAATCCTGGGCTTCCCGATTTACAAGCGCGGAATTCAGCCCGTATGGCTGGAAATCACCAACAACAGCCCCAACCGGGCGCGTTTCGCGCATGTCAGCGTCGACCGTGAGTACTTTTCGCCGCTGGAAGTTGCTTACATGCACAAAAAGTACTTTTCCAAGCAAGGCTGGCTGGATATGGAGAGGTACTTGATGGAAACGGCCATTCCACGCACTATCCCCGCCGGTGAAACGCGTTCAGGATTCATTTACACGCACGCTAAAACTGGCACCAAGAGCTTTAATGTCGACGTGTTTTACACCGGCACCGGCGATCCCGTCTACGAAGAATTTACCTTTTTCGTCAACGTGCCGGGGTTCGTGCCTGATCACGCGACGGTCGACTGGAAAAACCTTTATGACAAGGATGCAATTCGGGACGTGAGCGTCGATCAGTTGCGCACCGAATTGAGTGGATTGTCGTGCTGCACAACCAACCGTGAAGGCAGCGGACAGGGGCAGCCGGTCAATATTGTCCTGGTAGCAAACGGAATCGAGGTTCTGCAATCTTTACTCCGTGCAGGATGGTCAGAAACTAGTTACGAAAAAGATGATAACTATCTGAATAATATAGAATATTATTTCGGAAGACCGCCAGATGCAGTTTTTCGCAAAAGCCGCGGCAGAAACACCCTTACAACAGACAGAAACGAATTGAGTCTTTGGCTGGCGCCACTTAGGAATGACGGAACCGGGGTATGGATGGGGCAGATCAAGCACGCTATTGGTCAGCGCTACAAGATCAATGAAATCTTTTTCGGGGCCGCCCAGGACCCTGATATCGATGACGGGCGAAATTTCCTTCTTCAGAACCTTTGGTATTCGCAATCCCTGCTGGCCGTGGCTTACTCCAATACCGGCCTTGCGGTCCCGATGGGAAACCCGATGCTGGATTTCAATGACAATGCTTTTTTCACAGACGGCGGAAGAATTGTCATGTGGCTTTCCGGGGATCCGGTCGCGCTACAGGATGTCAGGAACTTCTGGTGGGATGACGAGGCGGGCTTCAGGAGGGAGGAACCATGAGCATTATCGTCCGGGCTATCCTCATTGGCCCATGGGCCATAAGCGCCCTGCTCTTTCTCTCTGCCTGCGCATCAGCCCCCAGCTATCACCCCGACATGCCCATGCCGGAAGGCGACTGGAAAGCCCGAGCCCAGTCCCAGCAAGCAGAGGGAATCGAAGTGACCGCCGCAGTTCCCAGCGCGAAGGAGGCAAAGGAACTTTTCGGTATGCCGCTTTATAAGAAAGGCATTCAACCGGTTTGGCTGCGAATAAGCAACAGCAGGGACACCAGGGTCAGTTTCCTGCCCGTGGGTCTCGATCCCCAGTACTTCACACCGCTTGAGGTTGCAAACACAGAACTCAAAGACAAGGACGTGGACGACCCCACAAAAGTCGTCGACGAGTTCTTTCTCCAGCAAGGGCTGGGCGCGCTGTCAGTAGAGCCCGGAGAAACTCGCAGTGGCTTTATTTTCTCCAAGCTCGACGAGGGCACCAAGGCATTCAATGTCGATATTGTTGGCGCTTCAGACAATGAGGGTATCAGGGAATTTGATACGTTCACGTTCTTCATTCCCGTGCCCGGCCTGAATATCGACCATTACAAGGTGGACTGGCGAAATCTCTATTCCGATGACGTGTGGGTTGACGTCGAGGCCGACCGACTCATTGAAATCATTGAGAATATGACCTGCTGCGTGACGGATAAGAAAGGCAAGGGCAGCGGGGATCCGCTCAATCTCGTAGTCATCGGCAGACCCACTGATATCTATACCGCATTCATTCGCGCCGGTTGGGATGAAACGGAGACCGTGACCAGAACATCGACCTTGAAAACCATTGGTTCGTTCCTGAGCGGCGGTGAATATCGTTACTCGCCCGTCAGTGGGCTGTATGTTTTTGACCGCCCTCAGGACGTGGCCTTTCAAAAAGCCCGGGAGAATATCCACGAGCGCAATCATCTCCGGCTCTGGATGTCCCGAGCGACTTTTGAAGGTGAGCCGGTATTCATGGGCCAGATCAGCCGGGATATCGGTGTGCGGTTCACCTCGAAGACGATCACGACGCACAAGATCGATCCGGATGTCGACGAGACTCGAGAATACCTGCTCGAAAATCTCGTCTATTCCCAGGCGCTGGAGAAGTTTGCTTATGTGGGAGGGGTCGGTGAGGTTTCTTATGAAAACCCGAAAGGCAACCTCACGGGCGACCCCTGGTTCAGTGACGGTTACCGGCTTGTGCTATGGGTTACATCTGAACCCGTGGCCATCGACGACCTCAAGTTTGTCGAGTGGCGCAGGCCTTACTGAATGCAGGCCATTCCATCACCAGCGGGCAAAGCCTCCGATAACGTGACCGCCCTGCACTCTGCATACCAGTCCACACGCATTCGGACGCTTGACCTGTGCTCCAGCCTTGAACCGGAAGATTTCGTCATTCAGAGCATGCCGGACACGAGTCCGACGAAATGGCACCTGGCGCACACAACCTGGTTTTTCGAACAGTTCGTATTGGTACCATTTGCCCAGGGCTACCGGGTTTTCGATGAGCAGTATCACTACCTGTTCAATTCCTACTACCAGACGGCGGGTAAGATGCACCCAAGGCCTCAAAGGGGGCTGCTGAGCCGTCCGCTGGTGAATGAAATACGACAGTACAGGGAGCATGTCGATGCAGCGATGGCTCGCCTGCTCGAGTCAGGTGCGCCGCAGAATGAAATCCCGCAGCGTGTCACCCTGGGGATCAACCACGAACAGCAGCACCAGGAGTTGCTGCTGACAGACATCAAGCATGTTTTTTCGTCACACCCGGGCAGGCCCGCGGTCAGGGAAGATCTTGCAATACCCCCCGGTCATGCAAAGAACGACATGATTTTTAATGAAAAAAGCGGCGGCCAGGCCGAAATCGGAACGGCAGGAGATGGCTTTCATTTCGATAACGAAACACCGAGGCACCCGGTGCTGGTGCCAGCACACACCATGGGCTCACGGCTGGTCAGCAACCAGGAATTCGCGGATTTCATCGCGGACGGCGGTTACC
>JARFQZ010000310.1 GCA_029287515.1 Lysobacterales bacterium | reverse complement strand
GCTGTTTTGCCGCTCAGGGCACCCGGTTGGATTCAGTTACTGAACCCCTTGTGATTAGTGGTGAGGAGAATTTGTCGATACAAATTAACGATGTGAAATTGGTGGATAATCCAGCTAACACTGTTTGCCCATGATGGATTGAATTGCCTGTATGCATTTGTATAAAACCACGCAAGGCATCGTACTCAGGCGGGCAAATGCTTTCCAGTTTCTTGATTCGGATTGGGACCAGCTGATTTCGAATGATGGTTTATGCCGGTTTCTTTCCGGCCAGATCACCAATGGTTGCGACCGGGCGAAGCAAGCTGTCGAAAACCACCTGATGGCGCCAATCGGTTCACAGGAGATATGGGCCTGCGGTGTCACCTACTACAATAGCCAGATGGCCCGGCGCGAGGAATCAGAAGCAGCGGGTGGCGGTGATTTTTACAGTCGTGTTTACCATGCAGAGCGGCCCGAAATATTCTTCAAATCCACTGCAAACCGTGCGGCTGGCCATGGTCAGAATGTTCGTATTCGTAGCGACTCCACCTGGGATGTGCCGGAACCGGAGCTGACACTGGT
Organism: Lysobacterales bacterium; assembly: GCA_029287515.1. Lineage (GTDB taxonomy): Bacteria > Pseudomonadota > Gammaproteobacteria > Xanthomonadales > SZUA-36 > JAHEFT01. Next base: position 3,976 of record JARFQZ010000310.1, on the reverse strand, counting down.
CGTTTCGCCGACAGGAAAAATTCTTGGCTACACCATTGGAAACGACATGAGTTCGCGCAGCATCGAAGGAGAAAACCCCCTGTATCTGCCGCAGGCGAAGACTTATGAACAGAGCGCCGGTATCGGGCCAGGGATCTTTGTAACTGACGAGCCGATTTCCCCGAACACAGAAATCAGGCTGGAAATCTTCAGGAATGAAAGCCCCGTCTTCGCCGGTAAAACACACATCGCATCAATCACCAGGAAGCTGGATGATCTTGTTTCCTGGCTTTACCGTGAACTGCAATTTCCAGTGGGTGCTTACGTCATGACAGGGACTGGAATTGTTCCCACAAGCGAATTTAGTTTGCAACCGGGCGATCGTATTGAAATCGAGATCGATGGTATCGGTAAACTGACCCAATCGGTTGTTCGCCGATGATGGAAACCTCTCGATCTTTCACATTTGAAAACAGGCTGACTCATTGAAAAACTGGAATAGCAAAGAGCTGACTCAGGGAAACAGGCAGGGCATCAAGGCTTTCTATTATGGCCTGGGTTGGAAACCAGAGGATTTCAACAAACCCCTGATTGGAATTGGTACACCATTACACGAAGTAAATCTCTGTAACCTTCACAGCTACGAGTTGGGCGAAGCGATTAAATCCGGCCTGGATGAAGCTGAGATGCTGGGCTTCAGAATTGGGGTTCCGTCCGTCAGTGACAACATTACCCAGGGTCATGAGGGCGGGAATGCCTCCCTCCCCTCGCGTAATGTCATTGCATCCAGTGCCGAGATGGTGGCCACATCGCATCGCTTTGATGGATTTATCGGCCTTCACCACTGTGATAAAAACGGGCCGGGTTTCGCCATGGCGCTGGCCCGGACCAATCTGCCCGGGTTCCTGATCAGCGGAGGCACCATCAGGCCTGGTTGCCTTAATGGCAAGAACATCACAGTACAGGATGTCTACGATACCCAGGCAGCGGCCGAAGTTGGCGAGGTTTCCGCCGAGGAACTGAATGCGATTATTCGTCATGCCTGCCCGGGCCCGGGAGGCTGTGGTGTCGCAGCTTCTTTCAATACCTGGGGCTTGATGATGGAAACGCTCGGCCTGATGCCTCCTCACAGTTCTTCAAATCCCGCGGAAGGTCCAGAAAAGATAGCAGAGTGCAGAAAAGCAGGCGTGTGGATGGACCGCATCCTGGAGTTAAACCTGCGGCCCAGGGATATCGTCACCAAGCAATCCTTACGCAACGCAACCGCCATGATTGGTGCCGCCGGCGGATCGACCAATGGCATTCTTCATATCCTCGCGCTGGCAGCGGAGGCGGGGGTAAAGTTTGATCTTAACGATATCCAGGGAATATTGAGAAACACACCGGTGTACTGCAATTTTGCCCCGCGTGGCAAGGGAACCATGATCGACCTGTTTGACCTGGGCGGCACACCAATGTTGATCAAACACTTGATACAAAACGGTGTTCTGGACGGCTCAGCTCCTACTTTGTTCTCTGAAAATCTGGCTGACCAGGTAGCGGAGGCCAATGACGTCCCTGCAGATCAGGACCTGATCGCACCCGATGGCGCCCCGTTCAAGGACTATGCCGATGTGCAGATTTGTTTCGGCAGCCTCGCACCCCATGGGATTGTCTTCAAGGTGTCCAGCGCCAGCGACAAACAGTTCAATGGCCAGGCCGTTTGCTTTAGCGATGCGGATTCCCTGGTCACCGCTGTGAATGCCGACCGTATTCGGCCCGGACACGTGGTCGTGCTTCGAGGAATGGGGCCGGTTGCCATGGGAATGCCCGAAGTACTGCTGGCCACGGCAGCGCTCGCCAATCCGAAGCTGAATGGGAAAGTTGCATTGGTGTCAGACGCCCGTGTATCAGGCGTATCACACGGTGCGATCGGTATTCACTGTGCACCGGAAGCTGCTGTTGGCGGCCCAATCGCTTCCGTCGCTGACGGGGATAACATTTCCATCGACTTACTCGAAGGTACAATCACATGGGACGGTGCCGGAGATACCACGCACAATTTCAGCCCGTTCAACGGAGAGGAAATCTACTTGAGGGAATTCTCCCGCAACAGCGCGCAGGCCAATTGGGGCTGTGTGAGTAAATCAGTGTTGGACTAAAGACAATCGACGGGATTGAGCAAGTATGCAAATTTTGATCGCATTGGTTTTCCTTTTTTTCTCCGCAGCCTGCTTTTCCGGGCAACCAAACCCCGTGCAAATTAACGACCAGGAGTATTTTGAAAGCCGGGGTGTAAATATCCTGGTCTTCAGTAATTGGTACAACGGTCTGTTTGACGACTCGAAAATGAGTGGAATCGAGTTGATTCACCACGGTGTACGAACCGTCACCAACGGCGATGTACGTCTAAACGCGACACCTGAACAATGGGATGCGATCCCGGAATTTGTCGAAAGAAACGTCGATCGTGCCGGCAAATCCATCCAGGCCGACTTGAGATACGCGGACTACGACCTGGATTACTCCATCAAGGTAACTGCCCGTGACAAAGGTGTGACGATTTCGGTTCACCTGGCCCGGCCGCTGCCCGATGAACTGGTAGGTCAAGCCGGCTTTAACCTGGAATTTCTTCCTGCCGCCTACTTCGGCAGTGCATTCATTATGGATGGCCAGACCGGCGTTTTCCCGCTCTACCCGACGGGTCCCAAGGAACAAAACGATGCCGTTCAGCCGGTTCCGCTGATGACGGGAAGACAATTGGTTGTAGCTCCTGAGAAACCCGGCAGAACAGTCTGGATATCGTCTGCAGATGTCGATATGAGCTTGTATGACGGCAGGGCCAAGGCCCAAAACGGCTGGTTCGTGGTGCGCAGCTTACTGCCCGGAGGAAAATCCGGACAGGTACTCGAATGGTCTTTCTCAGCGAAGTCGGTCGATCAGTGGATAAGGCCCCCTGTCATCGCGCATTCGCAGCTGGGTTATCACCCTGCCCAGGAAAAGACCGCAACCATCGAACTGGATTCGAATGACCCGGGCGAAGAAATCGCCTATCTGTACCGTGTAAATTCCAAGGCTGAAGCGGAACTAAAACTAAAGTCAACGCCCCCTGCGTGGGGAAAGTACAAACGCTACAAATACCGCATCTTTGACTTCTCAGAAGTCAGGGACGAGGGCATATATTTTATTGAGTATGGCGGGCAGCAAACTGCGCCATTCCGGATTTCCAGGGATGTTTTCGAAAAGATCTGGCACCCTACCCTGGACATTTTTTTCCCGGTTCAGATGGACCATGTCACAGTGAACGAGGCTTACAGGGTGTGGCATGGCGCATCTCACCTGGATGATGCCTTGCAGGCTCCGGTGAATCACGTCCACTTTGATCTGTACGCACAGGGCCCAACCACGGATACGCCCTATCAACCCGGAGAGCACATACCAGGCCTTAATCAGGGTGGCTGGTACGACGCCGGCGACTACGACATCAGGACCCAGACCCAATATTCAACAGTCAAAAACCTGGTCCATAGCTGGGAGAACTTCCAACCGGACCGGGACAATACAAGTGTAGATTACGATCGCAAATACGTTGACATCCATGTGCCCGATGGCAAGCCAGACCTTTTACAGCAAATTGAGCATGGAACGATTGCACTCATAGCACAACACCGTGCTGTTGGCCATGCCATACCCGGGATCATTGTCCCCAGCCTTGCCCAGTACACTCACCTTGGCGATGGCATCACCATGACCGATAACCTTATTTACAATCCGGAAATGGGAGAACTTGAGTCCGATGGTATTCACAGCGGTAAGTTCGATGACCGATGGGCATTCACCAGTTATTCATCTGCGCTCAACTTTGGTTCCATCTCAGCGCTCGCCGCAGCCAACCGGGCGTTGAAAGGGCACAACAATGAACTCGCTGAGGAATGCCTGCAAACTGCCATCAGCGTTTGGGACCAGGAAAAGTCCCGTGACCCGGTCATTTTTCAGCACGGGAACACCACCGGGGGAT
>JARFQZ010000296.1 GCA_029287515.1 Lysobacterales bacterium | reverse complement strand
ATCCTCGACGCGGCCGATGTCGCGTTGACGGAAGCCGCGGTGGGCGCGGGAATATCCACGGTGCTGTTCCTGGGTGCACTCGCACTGATTTCCGAACGGGAGCGGGCGCCAACACCTCACCGAACGCTCTCGCTGGTGGTGGTGGTCAGCGCCACCCTGGTGGTGCTGTACGCAACTTTTGACAAGCCGACTTTCGGCGACATCAACGCACCGGTGCACCAGCACGTCGCCCCCTGGTACCTGGAAAAAACTCCCGAATACATTGACATCCCCAATGTGGTAACCGCCGTGCTGGGCAGTTACCGCGGCTATGACACCCTGGGCGAAGTCTTCGTGGTGTTCACGGCGGGCATCGGTGTACTGTTCCTGCTGTCGGCCCGGCGCGGGAGACGCAACGACGAAGATCAACCGCTTCTGCCGGACGGGCCCGCCATCGGCCTGCGTGAGAACCTGATTCCCCGGGTGGTCGGTCGATTACTGGTGCCGTTCATCCTGTTGTTTGGCCTTTATGTTCAGTTCCATGGTGAGTACGGTCCAGGCGGTGGTTTCCAGGCAGGCGCCCTGATTGCGGCCGCATTCATCCTCTATGCACTGGTCGAAGGTGAAAGCCGGACCCTTGCGGCCCTGCCGGAAAGCGCACTGATCGGGCTGACCGTGGCAGGCGCGCTGCTATACGGCGCCGTCGGCCTGGCCGGTATTGTGCTGGGTTCTGAATTCCTCAACTACTCGGTATTGGCTGCCGACCCGGTAACAGGCCAGCAGGCGGGAATCATTCTGATCGAAGCGGGGGTCGGCATGACCGTTACCGGCGTGCTGCTCAGTATTTTTCATGCCTTTGCGGCAAGGGAACAAGTCTGATGGAATTCCTGGGAATCTATCACTACTGGGTTTTTGCGGTGCTCCTGATGATCGGGTTCTACGCCGTGGTTGCCAAGGTCAACCTGGTCAAGAAGCTCATTGGGCTGTCGGTTTTTCAGTCGGCCGTGTTTTTGCTTTACATCACCATGAGCAAGGTGAGTGGCGGTACCGCCCCCATCTTCCAAAAGGGTGAAGTGGACCAGATATTCTCGAATCCGCTGCCGCAGGTATTGATCCTGACCGCGATCGTGGTCGGAATCTCCACCACCGCGCTGGGCCTGGGCATCGTGGTTCGAATCAAGGAAGAATACGGCACCATCGAGGAACACGAAATCCAGGAGATCGACCGCCGGTGATCGCCCTGGAAAATCATCTGCCGGTGCTGCAGGTCGTGGTGCCGATGTTGATGGCGCCCCTGGTAGTGCTCCTGCGCCCGCGCGGGCTTGCCTGGGCAGCCGCCGCGGCATCCAGCCTGATGTCGCTGGTGATCGCCATACAGCTGGTGGCCGGGGTGCTTTCAGGCACCGATTACAGCTATGCGCTGGGAGGCTGGGAAGCCCCCTATGGCATTGAACTCCAGGTGGATGACTTCAGCGCCCTGGTGCTGTTGCTGGTAACTGCTGCTTCAAGCATAGCGCTGTTGGCAGGGAAGGCGAGCCTGGACCAGGCCATCGAACAGCACAGGCAACCCCTGTTTTTCTCGGCCTGGCTGCTGGTTCTGGCGGGACTGGCCGGCATCCTGGTTTCTGCAGACGCCTTCAATATCTTTGTTTTCATGGAGATCTCCTCGCTGGCCAGCTATGTCATCGTCGCCGGAGGCACCGACCGACGCGCACTGCCTGCGGTGTTCAAGTACTTGATCATGGGAACCATCGGGGCCACTTTTTACCTGATCGGCATCGGCCTGGTCTACATGATGACCGGCACCCTGAACCTGGCGGACATGGAGCTGCGCATCCACGAAGTGGCGGACCAGCGGCCAATCCTCGTAGCCGCCGGATTCATCACGGTCGGGCTTGCATTGAAGGCGGCCGTTTTCCCCTTGCATGTCTGGCTGCCTAATGCCTATACCTATGCGCCACATGCCGTCAGTGTATTCCTGGCTGCATGCGCCACCAAGGTCTCGCTCTATGTCCTGCTGCGTTTTGATTTCGTGGTATTCCAGCAAAACCTGTTGGGTCACGAATTACAATTCGCGGCATTCCTGATGCCCCTTGCCGTGCTGGCTATCCTGGTGGGCTCCGCCGTGGCGATCTACGAATACAATCTCAAGCGTCTGCTGGCCTACTCTTCGGTGGCACAGATCGGGTACATCCTGCTCGGCGCCAGCCTGGTCAGCATAGGCGGGCTCACCGCCAGCCTGCTCCACATGTTCAACCATGCACTGGCCAAGGGCGCCCTGTTCCTGGCAGTCATGGGACTGGCCATGCGCTTTGCACAGCTTGATTTGCGAAACCTCGGCGGCGCCGCCCGGCACATGCCATGGACCGCGGCTGCCATGGCCGTGGCCGGCCTCAGCCTGATCGGCATCCCGGGAACGGCAGGCTTTATCAGCAAATGGTACCTGGTGGACGCCGCCCTTGATAAGGGGATTCCCGGCCTTGCACTGGTCGCCGTGATCGTTGCCGGATCGCTGATGGCCGTGGTGTATATCTGGCGTATCGTAGAGGCGCTCTGGTTTGCAGAGGAAACTGAAAACACGCCACAAGGCGTCCGCGAGGCGCCCGCAGCAATGCTGGCGTTGATCTGGCTGGCTGCACTGGCCAATATCTACTTCGGTTTGGTTACCGAACTGCCACGCGAACTCGCTACCGTTTCAGCCGAATCATTGTTGGGGCACCTGCCATGAACCCGCAGTTGCTTATCCTGGCTGCCCTGGGGGTGCCGCTGACCGGCGCTCTGCTGATCGGCCTGGCCGGGCGGCTCAACGATAATCTGCGTGAGGCTATCACCCTGGTCACCGCAGGTCTTCTGATCGCCTGCGTATGGAGCCTTTTGCCGCTTGTCTACGGGGGCGGGCGCCCGGGCGTCGAGCTGTTCGAAGTGTTGCCGGGAATAACCGTCGCGTTCAAAGTAGAGCCCCTGGGCATGATGTTCGCAGCCCTGGCGTCAGGCTTGTGGCTGGTCAACTCGATTTACTCGATCGGCTACATGCGCGGCAACCGCGAGCAAAAGCAGACCCGGTTCTACGTGATGTTCGCGGTCTCGCTGGCCGCCACCATGGGTATCGCCTTCGCGGGCAACCTGTTCACGCTGTTCCTGTTTTACGAGGCGCTGACACTTTCTACCTATCCACTGGTCTCGCATAAAGGCGACCAGAAGACCGTCAGGTCCGCACGGGTTTACCTTGGCATCCTGATTTCAGCTTCTATCGGCCTGTTGCTGCCCGCCATCATCTGGACTTACTCGGTAACAGGCACCGGCGACTTCACGGCAGGCGGTATCCTGCGCGGTCACGTGGAAGGCCCGGCTGTCGGCCTTCTGCTGGGCCTGTTCGTATTCGGTGCAGCCAAGGCGGCCGTCATGCCTGTGCACCGCTGGCTGCCCGCTGCAATGGTCGCGCCGACCCCGGTCAGCGCCCTGTTACACGCTGTGGCGGTGGTCAAGGCGGGCGTGTTCACGATCACCAAGGTCATCGTCTACGTTTTTGGTGTCGATTTCCTGTTCGCTGAACCCAGCAGCAGCTGGTTGTTCTATGCCGCTGCTTTCACCATTATCGCAGCCAGCCTGGTGGCCTTGCGTCAACAGAACATCAAGCGGTTGCTGGCCTACTCAACGGTGGCCCAGTTGTCGTACGTGGTGATGGCGGCAGCCATCCTGAAGCCGCTGGCCGAGGTTGGCGCGGCCATCCACATGCTGGCGCATGCCTTTGGCAAAATAACGCTCTTCTTCGCCGCCGGCGCGATTTACACGGCTTCGAAGAAAACCGAACTGGGCCAGCTGAGAGGAATTGGTCGTCGTATGCCAATCACCATGACCGCGTTCACGATCGGTGCGCTTAGCATGATCGGTGTGCCTCCGACGGCTGGCTTCGTATCCAAGTGGTATATCCTGGCAGGCGCCTTCCAGGCCGATAACTATGTGGCCATCGCCACCATCATCATCAGCACGGCATTGAACGCTGCGTACTTCCTGCCGATCGTCTACATGGCCTGGTTCGAAAAAGACAACACTCCGCCCGACCAGGCGCATGGTGAAGCACCCTTTGCAACGCTGCTGGCGCTGAGTATCACTGCAGCACTGACGATCGCGTTCTTCATTTACAGTGCGCCCGCCTATGAACTGGAAGCGCAGTTGGTGAGGTGGGCGCCATGAATCCGAACAATGACCGGGACAACCGTATGAAACACTCCGGTGACGACGCCTGGCTGGCGCGGCCATCCACTATTCGCCTGTTATGGCAAGTTTTTGCGGTAGTCCTGGCGCTGTCGGTAGGGGTGCAATTGCTGTTTCCGGTAAAGGGCTATTTCGGCCTCGACGGCTGGCTTGGGTTCGGTGCCGTTTTTGGCTTTCTTTCCTGTCTGGCGATGGTCCTGTTCGCCAAGCTACTGGGTAAATTCCTGAAGCGCCCGGAAGACCATTACAGGGGGCGGGACGATGATTGATTTCCTTCCCCCCGCAATGATTCTGCTGCTCGGCGCCCTGCTGATCGGCCCGACACGCGGCGCCTTGCGCACCGCGGTGGTGCTGGTCACACCGCTGTTGACGCTGGCGGCCGTATGGCAGGTGCCGGACGGTGTCGTGCTGACGCTGCAATTCCTGCAGTACCCGATCGAACCGATCGAGGGCAGCCCGGTGCGGCGGCTGTTCGCCACCATATTCGCCTTGATGGCTTTCGGCGGCGGGCTGTATGCCTACCGGCAGGCCAGGTGGTTCGAGCTGGCCGCCGCCTATGCTTATGCCGCCGGTGCCATCGGCGTCAGCTTCGCCGGTGACCTGATCAGCCTGTTCCTGTTCTGGGAATTGATGGCCCTGTTTTCGACCGTTGTCGTTTGGTGCGGCGGCACACCGGGAGCAAGGGCGGCAGGCATCCGTTACGCCATCATGCACCTGCTGGGCGGCGTCATACTGAAAGTGGGTATCGAAGGCGTCATGGTGCATACCGGGTCGATCGAGGTCCGGCCGATGCTGGCGGATAACTTCGACCACTGGATGATCCTGATCGGTATCCTGATCAATGCGGCGGCGCCGCCGTTGTCCGCCTGGCTATCAGACGCTTACCCGGAGTCCAGCCCCACGGGTTCAGTATTCCTGTCTGCGTTCACCACCAAGACCGCCGTGCTGGCGCTGATCCTGCTGTTCCCGGGCGAGCCTTTGCTGATCGGAATCGGTCTGTTCATGGTGATGTACGGCATCATTTATGCACTGCTTGAAAACAACATCCGGCGCATCCTGGCGTTCTCAATAGTCAACCAAGTGGGCTTCATGGTCTGCGCCATCGGCATAGGAACACAGATGGCGATCAACGGCGCGGCAGCGCACGCTTTCGCGCACATTATCTACAAGGCGCTGCTGTTCATGAGCGCCGGGGCAGTCGTCTATCGAACCGGCCTGAACAAATGCAGCGAAGTGGGCGGGCTTTTCCGCACCATGCCGCTGACTGCCGTTTGCGGCATCATCGGCGCCCTGGCAATTTCCGGTTTCCCGCTGACTTCAGGTTTCACCACCAAAACGATGATCTCGCAGGCTGCGGCCAACGAGAGCCTGGTCTGGGTTTATTTCTTGCTGGCCGCAGCTTCGGCTGGCGTGTTTCTGCATGCCGGAATCAAGTTTCCATGGTTCGTATTTTTCCAGCGTGATTCCGGGCTTCGTCCGAAGGATGCGCCGTGGAACATGGCTGTGGCGATGGTGCTGTTCTCGGCTTTGTGCATACTTTTCGGTGTTGCGCCCCAGTTACTTTACGACTACCTGCCTTATCCTGTCGATTACAAGGCCTACACCGCCGGCAAGGTCGTCTTCTACCTGCAATTATTGTTGTTCAGTGGCCTGGCGTTCTTCCTGCTGCTGCCATTGATGCGCCGCACCGAGACCATCAGCCTGGACACCGACTGGCTCTGGCGAGTCGTGGCGTTCCGGGCAGCGAGACGCGTGACCACGACAGTCGCGCGCCTCGGACTGGCGCTTCGGGAACTGACCGAATTACTGGGGCAAAAGGTTGGCGAGCGCGGCCGTCGGCTGTTCGGCACCCGGTCGGCGGATGGGCGGCTGATGCCCGGCGTGTTTGCCAGGGCATGGCCTATCGGCACCACTGCACTGTGGATCGCCGTGCTGTTGACGGCCTACGTCTTCTTTTACTACCTGGACTGAGTAAATTAAAAGTTATCAGGAGACATGAGGCACCTCAACTACAACCACCTGCTCTACTTCCACACCGTGGCGCGCGAGGGCAGTATTGCCAAGGCATCGGAGGTTTTGCACATCACCCCGCAAACCATCAGCGGACAGCTCAAGCTGCTGGAGGAATCGATCGGGGCGCCGCTTTTCGACAGAGTGGGCCGTGGCCTGGTGCTGTCAGAGACAGGCCAGGCCGTGAATCAGTATGCAGACGCCATTTTTTCCCTGGGCACCGAACTGGCCCACTGGGTGAGTCACCGCAGTTCGGCCCTGCATGACCGGCTCAACGTCGGTATTGTCAATTCAATCCCCAAGCTGGTAGCGCATGGTGTGCTGCAAGTCGGACTGGAGCTCGACAACCCGGTCAGAATGGTCTGTCGCGAGGATACCCTGCAGTCGCTGCTGGCCGACCTGGCAGTCCACCGGCTCGACCTGGTGTTATCCGACCGGCCTATCCCCATAGGTTTCGGCGTCAAGGCATTCAATCACCTGCTGGGCGAGAGTCCGATTTCTTTTTACGGACGGGAAGACCTGGCAGCACAATATTCAGAAAACTTTCCGGACTCGCTGGATGGCGCGCCGGTGTTGCTGCCCATGACCGGCAGCGCACAGCGCCGCAGCCTCGAGGGCTGGTTCGAAGAGATCGGCGTGACGCCCGAAATCGTGGCGGAATTCGATGACAGCGCCCTGCTGAAAGCGTTCGGAGAAGCGGGGGCCGGCATCTTCCCTGCACCCATCGCCATTGAAAACCAGTTGGAGTATACCTATCACGTTCGACTGATTGGGGCGGCAGGGCCACTGAAAGAAACCTACTACGCGATCTCTCCTGAGCGGGTGCTAAGGCAGACCGCCGTCAGACAGATCACTGACAGGGCACGTCAGCAGCTTCTTCAGCTAAAATAAGCTATTGGATAAAGCTTTTCATTACTCGGTATTTTCGAAGATTAGTCTCGATAAATTCGATTAACCCGATCTATTCGAAAGGTTAGTATTTCATCATCAAACGATGAAGGAGTATTGACCGATCATGACCACAATCATCCACTCGAAGGGTTTCCCACTTACTTCCGAAGCACGGGCGCATCTCATGCGCCGCTTCACGTTCGCGTTGCACCGGTTTGAAGATAAGATCACGATGACGGAGGTTTACTTCAAGGATCTGAACGGCGCCGGCAAGGGAGGCGAAGACAAGAGCGTGCTGGTCAAGATCCGATTGCGTGGAAGGCCGCCCGTGGTGGTCGAGACCGTCTCCCATGACCTTTACATTGCCATCAGCGTCGCGGCAAAACGTTGCAAGCGAGCCGTCAGGCGCAACCTGAAGTTTTCCCGTCGAATCCGCCACATGGGTCTCAGGCAAGTGCCGACATGAGCGACCCGCGGTGCACAACGCTGCCGCTCGCCCCCGGCGGCCAAACCGGCGGGACCGGACTGCGGTCGCTGGTTGAATCCCGTTCATTCAATCACACGATAACCGCGGTGATCGTGGTCAATGCCATCACCCTGGGCCTGGAGACTTCGGAATCGGTCATGGCGGTGGCAGGTGCTTTCCTTAGTGTCATTGACCGGATTGCCCTGCTGGTCTTCACGCTGGAAATTGGACTCCGCCTTTGGGTGTACCGGACCCGGTTTTTTACGGACGGGTGGAGTTTGTTCGATTTAACCATCGTGGCCGTCTCCTGGCTGCCGGCAGCCGGAGGGTTTTCGGTCCTGCGTGCACTCCGAATACTGAGGGTGCTTCGGCTGTTGTCCGTTGTGCCGCAGATGCGCTCGGTCATCGGCGCATTGTTCAAGGCCTTGCCAGGCATGGGTTCAATCGTGGCGGTGCTGCTGCTGGTGTTTTATGTCGCCGCCGTGATGGCGACCAAGCTGTTTGGGTCGGAGTTTCCACAGTGGTTCGGCAGCGTCGGCGCGTCGATGTTCAGCTTGTTCCAGGTGATGACCCTGGAGAGTTGGGCAATGGGCATGGCGCGGCCGATCATGGAGACCTTCCCGATGGCCTGGGCATTTTTTGTACCCTTCGTCATCGTCACCAGCTTCACGGTGCTCAACCTGTTCATCGCACTGATCGTGAACTCGATGCAAATGGTTCACCAGCTGGATCACCAGGAGGTCGTCCAGGCACATGAAATCGCGCATGACGAACGCGAGCAGCTGATGGACATGGTGAGTGAACTGCGCCTGGAGGTACGCCAGTTGTCCCGGGCAGTGCAAAAGAATACAGGCATGGATGCCGCAGAAAAGCGGCGCTAAGGCGACGCCATGATGCGCCCGGCTGCCGCCACGCCGCTGAGGAAGGCTCCCTCGACCCGCGAGCCCTGGCACCAGTCACCGGCCAGGGCCAGCTGCCGGCCTTCGAACCACAGCGCTCCTTCTTCCAGGGGCTGCCTTGCCAGGGCGTACCGCCAGCGGTGGGCACTGGCGTAGCCGGCCACGAATGTCTGGGCGACCGGAAGTGCCCGTGCTGCATCCAGTAATTGGTCCCTGACATCATCCGGCGAAGCTTCGAGGTGTTCTTCCGACCAATCAGGGCTGGCATGGAGGAGCCAGGCCTCGGCTGCAGGCCGGCCAGGTCTTGAAGCTTGCCGCGCCAGCCAGGAAAGCGGACCCTGGTTGACGAAAGCGGCATCGTAGTCGTTCGACAGGGGCCGGTCCAGCACGGCCATCACCGCCCAGCAGGGCCGCATCTGGAGTCCGGCGAGAGCGTTTTCGATAGCCTGATCGTCGACCAGGGCCCGAATCTGCTCCGGTGGTATGGCCAGCAGCAAAGCGTCGGCAGCCACATTCTCCCGGCCGGAAGCCTCGAGTATCCACTGACCGTCAGTACGCCTGACCTTCTCGACCGGCCAGGAGAACCGGCAATCCGGCAATTCAACGGCCAGGTCAGAGCAGATGGCGCTCATACCGGGTACCGCCACGAACCGTTCTGTTGTCTCCGATTTCTGCTCCACGCCATCTGACTCGATGACGGCAACCCGGGGATTCCAGGTCTCCACCAGCCCGCGTTCTCGCCAGGCATACACATGGCGCATAAACCGGGGGTCCCTGGCGGTGAAGTACTGGGCGCCGTGGTCGAAGCGATAATCTTCATGGCGCCGGGTGCTCATGCGGCCACCAGCTCCCCTGCCCTTGTCCAGCACGATGACCTCGTGCCCCTGGTCGTCCAGGATCCGGGCGGCCGTCAAGCCGGCCAGGCCTGCGCCCACCACGGCCACGCGCAAGCGCCTGCCCCCGGCTGGCATCGAGACAGACCGGGCATACGGGCCCATGTCGAGCCGGGCGGCATGGCGGCTGATCGACCGCTGACGCACCTTGCCGAATGCCGGACCCGGCGGGAATGCGCGGTCGAACTGCCCCATGCACCAGAGCAGGCCGCCATAGCTGTTCGGATCGTTGCCATCCAGCGCATAGCGGTGGTTGAGGTCAATCATCAGCTTGAGCGCCCTCGAGGCCCGCTGCGCCCACGGCAAAAAAGCCTTGCCCCAGGTCATTCGCACATTGTTGTGCAGCTCTCCGCGGCGCAACAAAGAACGCTGAGCCAGGTCCCACAGCGTATTGCCTGTTTTGCCGCGCGCCAAAGTCTCCCAGTCGAATGTCTGCTCCCGGGGATCAGCCTGGTGCTCGAGCAGCGAGTCACGGGCCCAGACCGGCAACGCATCCAGCGACTCCAGGGCCTCACTGCGGAAGCAGAAATGATGAGAAAGTTCACGCCAGACCAGCAACTCATCGAGAAACTTGTCGGCGCCCTCTCCGCCCCTGGCGGCGGCATCCCCGGCGATGCGGAATGGCGAGACGCAACCGTAATGCAGGTATGCCGACATGCGGCTGACCCCCTGAGGCAGGGCCGCATCGTTACGCAACCGGTGATAGCTGTCCAGGCCCTGTTCAAGAAACAGGTTCCAACGCTCGTAACCCGCACGGGATCCGCCCCGGGTATCGCTGACTGCCGGGACCGAGTGATCGATACTGCACCGGGCGATTGCATCCGGTAAAGATCCGGAAAGGTCAAAAGCCTCAAAGCCGGCATCACCGGTGAAAGGACGCGGCCATTCCATGCACTGTTTCCAGCCCCGCTCAACCCGTCGGTCGATTTCCTCCCGCCAATTGTTCCGGAACCGGAATGCGCGGGTCGGGGCTTCCTCAGAAAGCGTCATTGGCAGGATGCAGCTGGCGTCCACCAGCATCCAGGGCAGCGAGGCATGCCTTTTTGCGTGGTGCTGATACCACTCCCGGAAGGGCGGCACCGGGTAGAGTTCGCTAACCACCGCTGCGCTGCGCTCCAGCAATTGGCCCAGGGGTCCCGGCAGGGCCGGATTTTCCGGTAAGTGGAAGACCAGGCGTTGACCCGCTTCTGCCAGCTGATCTGCGAAATCCCGTGCCGCTTGCAGGATGAAGAGATGATGGCGGTCCGAGTTGTAACGGTGACGCCCGCCCAGTCCCTGATATACCAGCAGGGGCAGCTCCAGATGTTGCGCAACAGCGGCAGCAGCCTCCAATGCCGGATTGTCGTGTGCTCTCAGCGCATGATGCGCCCAGTACAGGACGAACTCACCCCGGCTTTGCGGTTCGGCATCAGTCAGCAGATCGGTCCGTTCGGTCAGTTCAGGGGTTAAGTTCCAGTTACCCATGAAGGATTACGAAGCAATCAGCGATGTGATCAACACAGCATGGCAAGTCACTACAGCAAACGAAAGGCGGGCGCGAAGATCGGTCATCCAGGTTGCGCTGCCCGCTGCAGGAAGCAACCAGTCAGCCAGGCCCAGGACGACAAAACCGAACAACAACCCCCAAACGGCAAGATCGGGATCAGGCCAGAGCAGGCAGGCAAAAGCCCACAGGCTGGGCAGCACCGAGTTAATCAAAGCACTCGCCGGCAGGCGGTCAAAGCGGGTCGCCACGCCCCAGCGTATACCGCCGAGAAAGGAAAGAATGAGCGCGCTGTAAACCAGGAACGCTCGCAAGGCGTGCTCCGAAACCTCTCCCCCTCCAAAAAAGTGGGCCAGGGCGAAGGCGGCAAACGGCAGCACGCCGGCATATCCCAACAGCCTGGCCGGGGACGGGATGATCCTGTTATCGGACTGAATCATATTTATGTATCACTTTTGTATAGATATATGTAATAATACACCCATTCAGATAACATTTGTACAATATTTTGCGATGAATCACGATAGCACAATCAACCCGGACGAACTGGCCTTTTATGAAGGGCTCGCAGCCTTCTGGTGGGATCGCAGTGGCCCATTCTGGCCCCTTCACCAGCTGAATGAACTGCGGGCGGACTGGATTCTGACCCAACTATGCGACCGGTTTGGCCTGGACCGTGAATCGGAGCGACCTCTGCAGGGTCTGCGCGCCCTCGACATCGGGTGTGGAGGCGGCATCCTGTCCGAATCCATTGCCCGCCTGGGTGCTGAAGTGACCGGGATCGACGTGGTGGAAAAGAACATCCGCATCGCCACGGTCCATGCGCGAAGCCAGCAGCTGGACATCGATTACCGGCATCGAACCGCCGAGTCCGTCGCTAATACCGGCAAGGCCTACGACGTGGTATTGAACATGGAAGTGGTGGAGCACGTCGCAGACCTGCCCGCCTTCATGGCATCGTGCAATCGGCTTACGGCGCCCAATGGCGTCATGTTCGTTGCCACCATCAACCGGACATGGCTGGCCTGGGTGTTCGCAATCCTCGGCGCTGAATACATATTGAAGTGGCTGCCCAAAGGCACCCACCGGTGGAGTGAATTCCGCAAACCCTCTGAAATCACTTCGCTATTCAAGCGGGGCGGGCTAGAGCTTCAGGCCCAATCCGGGGTCGCGGTAAACCCGCTGACCCACGCCTTCCGCCTGACCCGCAACATGAACGTAAATTACATGTTGATGGCCGCCCGCCCGGGGGACGGCGTGTGATCCGATGGCAGCGCAAGGGCAAAAACCGGCACCCGGCCCGAACCTGGATGGTTCGCGTCGGTATCGCGCTGATCGCTTCCTCGGGCGCCTATCTTCTGGGTGCGATGGGCGGCGTGTTACCGCTGGAACTGGAGGCTGTGACCTGGAACAACATTCGCATTATATCGGGAGCCATGATCCTCGGCTGCCTGTTAGCGGCCGTAGGTTATGGCAATGAGTAGTCCAATCTTAACTGAGGATCATAAAACGGGAGACTTGAGACATGTTCAAGAAATCTGACTTCTTCTTCCTGCTGGCCGTGATGATCTCGTTTTTCGTATCAGGTTATCTGTGGTTTAACGGACAGCGCATGGAAGGCATTTTCACCGCAATCTGGGTTCCGTCCATCCTGGGATTTGGAATCTATTTCAAACTGATGGTGCTGGGGGCAAAAGACGATGGATGACACACTCATTCTGTTCACCGGCATCAGTGTCTTTGGCCTCATGCTTGTCGCCATCATTCTAACCGTGTTGGAGTTCCGAAATCTGGATGAGCGGCCGGGCAAGTATGTTTCGCGGAAACCCAAGGGCCATGAGGAACGCGACTGACTGCAGTCGCGGTTTTTTGTGAGACCGAAAAAACTGTGCCGCGCGTATTGACGTGAACTGGCCAACCTGGGTTAGTATCAGGGGTTTTCGACCATGAGGAAGCCATGAACCTGGGGCAGTTAACGCCGGAGCCTGCAACCTTCTGGTTTTGCCTCGCCCTTTACCTGACCAGTCTGCTGCTAGCCATTGCATCCGCGCCCTGGCGGCAACTGCTCACACACCGTGAGCGTCAGAGTGCGCTGGGACTGGCTATCGCCACGCTGCCCATGCTCTGGTCGATGAGCCCGGGATTACCCGGCGGCGTGGGATTTCAACTACTGGGAATGACCACGGTCTCGCTGATTTTTGGCTGGCAACTGGCGATTGTCACCGGTTCGATTGCCGGCCTGGTGCTGCTGATCGTCGGCACCTGGCAGCCTGGGGCGCTGCCGGTCAACCTGGCGCTGGTGGTGCTGGTGCCAGTATCGGTCACGATGGCCGTATTGGCAGGCGCCAACCTCCTGCGGCGCACAAATCTTTTCGTTTACATGCTAGGCGTGGGCTTTTTTGGCAGCATGCTGGCACTGCTGGCTTCACTCTGGGTGGGAACACTGCTGCTGGAACCAGACCTGGACCATGCCCTCGTTTTGCTCCTGACGTTTCCGGAAGGGTTTCTGAACGGCACCCTGATCAGTGCGCTGACGGTATTCTATCCGGACATTGTCAGGACCTATGATGACGTTCGCTACCTTGGTAAACCGGGTTAGTCATTTCTGATACGGCTCAGCCGCCCATCAGGGCTTCGATATCCGATGCCCGTCGACGAGTCGCCATGCGTCCTTCCTCGATGCATTCAGCGGAGCGATCAAAGTCCATCAGCCCGATGTGACTGAGCCTGGGCGTAATGTGAATATCCGGAGGCTCGCCAGCCATGCGCGAGCGCGTAATCCGGTCCTGCATGATATCCACCGCTCCGGCAATAACGTCGAACAGCCCCGGCTCCGGGCTTTCCTTCTTGCGCAGTGACGAAATGTAGGAGTCGAGGCGAACGCCGAAACCGGCTTTCATTCTCGCCGCCCACTTGGCTACCGCAGAGTCTCGTCCCTCGTACTCCAAGAGCTGCCGTTCGCTCTCCTCATCGCTGGCTTCCGGGTCGGTTGTGTGAACGAAAAAATGCCGGCCGATCAGGTCGCCGTTCAGGTTGACGGCAATCACGGCCTCAGCGCCCATGGCCCGGGCCAGGGAAACGGGAACCGGATTTACCAGACCCCCGTCCACCAGGAATTTGTCCGGCTCGCTACGCGCGGGGGCGAACATTCCAGGTAATGCAATCGAGGCGCGGCAGGCGTCCAGTAACGGGCCTTCACGCATCCATACTTCGCGTCCCGTACCCAGTTCGGTCGCCACGCACGCAAACGGTATCCTGAGATCTTCGATCATCGGACTTCCGGTGCGCTTCTCGATTGCTTTCATCAGGCTGTTTCCCTGCAGAAATCCACCGCCGGTCATTTTGGCGTCGAGCAGGCGAATGATATCCACACGGCCCAGGCTGGAAATCCACTTTTCAAACTCAGCCAGGTTTCCCGAGGCATAGGCGCCCCCCACCACTGCGCCGACCGAGGACCCCACGACGAGATCTGGCGAAATTCCCATTTCGGCCAGTTCCCGGATCACCCCGATGTGGCCCCAGCCCCTGGCCGCCCCGCTTCCCAGCACCAATCCAATTCTCGGCTTTTTCATCGCTCAATCATACACCCGAACCATGAATGAGCCGGCATTGCTCCCGGGACTGACTCACCTCATGGGTTTCTGGGGCAGACAAGCCTAGAATTGAAATGATCAAGCCTTTTTTATCCGGCCGGTGTCGTGATATGAATCAGGCTCGCACACAAACACAGGTTAAACACAGAACCGGTTTTTCCATTGAAGGTTCACGGGCAACCTGCGTCGGGGATTGGCAGGCGGAGGCGCTTCACGACGTCGAAAAACAATTGTCCCGCGTGGATTGGCCGGCAGGTGCGATCCAGTTCGATCTGGGCGGGATCACTTCGCTTGATACGGTCGGGGCCTGGTTGCTCCATCGCACCATGACGGATCTTGATGCGGGCGGGCGGCAGTTGTCCCTGCTCAACATCAATGAACAACATCAGATGCTTCTGGACCTGGTCGAAGGCCGAAGCGATTCGACCGATACACCCCCGAAACCCTATGTTCCCGGTCTGCTCGAAAGTATCGGACGTCACACCGAGAGCCAGTTGCTCCAATACCTGGAATTCCTCGCTTTTATCGGCAAGCTGGCTCTTGTCTCCGTGCAACTTTTCCTGCGGCCATGGCGCCTGCGCTGGGGCCTGGTAGCCAAGGAACTGCAAAGCGCCGGTGTCAACGCCCTGCCTATCGTCGGCTTGCTGGCCTTTTTGATCGGTATCGTGATCGCATACCAGGGAGGGATCGTGCTGAGGGACTATGGCGCCAATATCTATGTCGCCGACATTGTGGGCCTTTCAATGGTCAGGGAACTGGCGCCGCTGATCACGGCAATCATTGTCGCGGGCCGGACGGGCTCGGCGTATACCGCCCAGATCGGAACGATGATGGTCACCGAAGAAGTCGATGCACTGCGCAGCATCGGTGTTGCCCCGTTGGAAGTACTGGTTGTGCCAAAAGTGATTGCACTGATCATTGCCCTGCCGCTGTTGACGGTATTTGCTGACGTGATGGGCTTGTTCGGTGGAATGATCATGGCCGGCAGCATGCTGGATTTGAACGCTTCGACGTTTATCAGCCGGCTGACCGAGGCAATATCGATGAACTCCTACCTGAGCGGCGTCGGCAAGGCTCCGGTGTTTGCCGCCATCATCGCCGCGGTGGGTTGCTTCCAGGGCTTCAGGGTGTATGGAAGCGCTGAAAGCGTGGGGCGGCAAACAACGATCAGCGTGGTCCAGTCAATTTTCCTGGTCATCATTGTCGATGCCGCATTTTCCGTCGCCTTCAGCAAGTTGGGTATTTGAGCCATGACAGACCAGATTCTGCAAGCACACGAACTGGTCATGAAATTTGGCCAAAAGTGCGTCCTGAACCGCATCAGCATGTGGCTTGAACGGGGTGAGATCCTGGCCATCGTGGGTGGTAGCGGCAGCGGTAAATCGACCCTGATGAGGCAGTTGGCCTTGTTACTCACCCCGACTTCCGGATCGATTGAACTGTTCGGTCAGCAGGTGCTGAAATTGAGTGAATTTCGAACGCTCCCGCTGCGCCGGAGGATGGGCGTCATGTTCCAGAACGGCGCCTTGTTCGGAGACCTGACCGTGCTGGAAAACATCAGCATGCCGTTACGTGAACACACCAGCCTGAGCCAGGAGACCATCGAGCAGATCGCGATGTTGAAGCTTGCACTGGCCGGGCTCGAGCCTGAAGCCGCCGCACTATTCCCGAGCCAGCTAAGTGGTGGTATGCGAAAACGAGCGGCTGTCGCGCGGGGCATCGCCATGGACCCGGAAATTCTGTTCCTGGATGAGCCCAGTTCCGGCCTGGACCCGATTAGTGCGGATGCAATGGATGACCTGGTGCTGCATCTGAAGAACACGCTGGGCCTGACGATCGTGCTGGTCACCCACGACATGGACTCACTATGCCGGGTTGCCGATCGAATCATATTGCTGGCGGATGCCCGGATCGCCGCCGAAGGGACGTTGCAGGAGGTTGTTGCATCCAGCCATGCAGCCGCGAGGCAATTTTTCCACGGCCGCCGTGGCCGTGCAGTCGGAGTAACTTATGATCAGTAAAACCAGCTATGCCATGGTGGGGGCTTTTGTACTGATCCTGACCACGGCTTTTATCTGGGGAATGCTCTGGATCAGTGTGGGTGGGCCGCCCCAGGACTATGACCGCTACCTGGTTTACATGATGGATTCGGTCTCCGGATTGAATGTGGATGCACCGGTAAAATTCCGTGGTGTCGATGTGGGAAAAGTAGAGGAAATTTCGATCGATCCGGAAAGTCCTGAACGTATCCGGCTGCTTCTGCGAGTGCATCGCGGCACACCCATCAGCAGGGATACAGTGGCGAGCATGGAATACCAGGGATTAACCGGGATTGCCAACATCAACCTGACGGGGGGCTGGCACGACTCGCTGCCACTGGGGCGTTCTGAGACCGATGAGTTTCCCGTGATTGCGGCTCGCTCGTCAATATTCTCCCACCTGGACCTGACCCTCTCGGACCTGCTGAACAACCTGATCGAAACTTCGGCCAGTCTCAATGACCTGCTTAATGAAGAAAATCGGGCCAATGTCTCACGGTCCATTGAGAATATCGCGAAGATTACCGAAAAATTCGCGGATCAATCCAGGCAGCTGGATTCCATTATCGAAAATCTCAATGTCACCCTGGAAAACACCCGCGCCGCGAGTGTGGGCATGCCCGAACTGGTCTTTCAATTCTCGCGCAGCGCAGAAGCCATTACCCGGATGGCAGATCAGATGGGGGCGGTCGGCGAGAACCTTTCCGCGGACATTAATACAACCACCCTGTCGGAAATCAGCGCCATGGTTCATGAGTTGCGGCTGGCTTCGGAAAACCTGCGGCGCATGAGCGAGGCGCTGGTGGAGGATCCCAGTGTATTGATTTATGGAAGCCCCGAGCCCAGGCCCGGGCCGGGGGAGAAAAAGAGAACTTCGAGGGACGAACAATGAACATCCTGCCCGGAATAAGCTTCATTTTTCCAGTGACCGTCATCGCCCTGCTGATTTCCGCTTGCGGCCTTCCCGGAAATCCGAAAAGCACGGAGAAGGAAGTCTTCATCCTGCAGGCTGAGCAGATTTCACCCCGCCCCGGCAACCTCGCTTCCAGGCCCTGCCTGTCCCTCAGGATCAGCCAGCCGGAGTCCGCACCAGGCCTGAATACAGCCCGCATGGCCTATCGGACCGACCCCAATCGCATCGACTATTTTGCTTACAACGAGTGGGTCGCCTCACCGGCCCGGATGATGGCTTCGCTGATGGAGGATCGGCTGGACGATTCCGGAATGTTCGGCTCAATCGTCTCTGGCTCATCCGATATCAGAACGGATTTAAGGTTGGATTCCCATATTCTGTCTCTGTACCAGGACTTCACAGGGGAGACCAGTTCCACATTGCTTTCCGTCAAGGTCAACCTGATTGATGTATCCGGCCGAACGTTGTTGAACTCAGAAAAATTCAGTTACCGGGTGCCGGCCGATGAAAGGAACGCGGGATCCGGCGCTGTCGCTGCCAATCAAGCTGCTGATCAATTTCTTGACGACCTGACAAGGTTCATCTCGGCGGCCATAGAGCCTATGAAATGCCCCCGCTAAAAGACGTCGCCCTGATCAGCAAGGGTGCTTAGCTGGTCGTCGGGACCGGCCTCGAACCGGAACCCCTCCGCTTGCGGCGCAACCGTTCCCGTGCGCATCGGAAAACGTCCGCCCGGACGGTCCATGAAGAAAAACCGGAGTGTCTGGCGCACGGTATTGAAGGCCAGGTCGTCCCAGGGAATTTCTTCCTCGGCAAACAAGCGGACATCTTCGCTTTCCGGCCCGGGCCGGAATTCCAGCTCTGTCAGCCTGGCCCGAAAGATGATGTAGAGCTGATTGACGTGCGGCAGGTTGAACATCGAGTACGGCGCCTGTATCTCCACTCGTGCCCGTGCTTCTTCCCAGGTTTCCCTTACTGCCCCCTGCTCCACCGTCTCGTCCAGTTCCATGAATCCGGCCGGAACCGTCCAGTATCCACTTCTCGGCTCGATCGCACGCTTGCATAGCAAAACCAGATTCTCCCAGACAGGCAGACACCCGGTCACGATTTTCGGATTCTGGTAATGAACCATGTCGCACGAGGGACAGACATGCCGGCGGCGATCATCGTCGCACGGAACCTTTTCGACCAGGCGACTGCCGCAACTGCTACAGAAGTTCATGACCGTTCCTCTAACTGGCAATCGGGACAGTAATAGAGACGGCGGCCGGCGAAGTCTTCGCGCCGAATACGTGCCCGGCAGCCGAAACAGGGCTTCGACGCGCGCGCGAATACCCAGAACCTGCCCTCTTTACCGCCTGCAGCGCCTCCCGTGAGCGTCCTGCCGCCGGTGCGATAGGAACGCCGGCACATCCTGATGGTTTGCTCGGCCAGCCGGCTTTTCTCCGCGGCATCCAGGTCAACTGGACGGCGCTTCGGGTGCAGGCCGGCGCCGTAGAGAATTTCCGAACGGAGGTAGTTACCCAATCCGGCAAGAAAAGACTGGTCGAGGTAAAGCGCCGCCAGGCTCCGCCGCATGAATCGTCGCTGACCCAGCCGCTGAACGATGGAGTGGGCATTAAGATCCTCATCCAGCACGTCCGGCCCCAACCGGCACAGGAAAGGGTGTGATTCCAGTTGACCAGGGGTCAGTACTGAAATATCCGATGCGCTATAAAGCAATGCACTGTGCGTTCTTGTATGCAAGGCGACACGCAGGCTGCGCCGGGTTTCGGGCAACTCTCCGCGCTTGACCGTGAACCACCTCCCGTACAGCTGATTGTGGCTGTACAGAGTCAGGTCGTTATTGAACCGTGTAAGCATCGCTTTGCCGCGCGTGTCCACTGATTCGACCACGGCCCCACTGAGCCGCTTTTCGAAAGGCCGAAGCTCTGCGAAAGCAAACGCAGCCTGCTCGATCTGCCGCCCCACCAGCACACCGGCTATCCGGTCGGCCGCACGGCGGATTTCAGGACCCTCAGGCACCGGCCCGCCGCTGGTCCCGGCAAAGCAGGACTGACACTCGCCGGTCGCACCGGCTGATTTCAGAACCGGGTCGCGCTGCGCGCATGAATGTCCTCCAGGATCATGTACAGGCAGGGCACCAGCACCAGGATGATGGCCGTGGCGAAGACGATGCCGAACCCCAGAGAGATAGCCATCGGCACCAGGTATGCGGCCTGCCGGGATGTTTCCAGGATGATTGGAGTCAGGCCGCCAAACGTGGTGAGCGTGGTCAGGATAATCGGCCTGAAGCGCCGCAGCCCCGCCCAGTGAATGGCTTCAAATACCGAGCTGTTCTCCCTGCGCCGGTTGGCCATGTCGATCATGATAAGCGCGTCGTTGACCACCACGCCGGAAAGTGCGATAACGCCCATAAAGCTGATCAAGGACAGGTCAAATCCAAGCAGGATGTGACCGATCACCGCGCCGATCACTCCGAACGGAATGGCAAACATCACGATCAGGGGTTGCAGGTAACTGCCGAACGCAATCGCCAACAATGCGTAGACAACGGCCATGGCCAGGCCGAACCCTCCCCATAGCGTAGCCGTGGAATCACGCATTTCCGCCTGGCTGCCTTCAAAAGTCCAGGTCAGGCCGGGGTGTTCCGCCCTTAGCTGCGGCAACGTTTCCGACTGGATCGCTTGCAGAACCTGGGACACATTGCGCTTGGGTTCGACATCGAGGCTGACATTGACCACGCGCCGCCCGTTGCGCCGGTTGATCGAGGTGAAGGCCTCGCCGCGCTTAACTTCCACAACGTCCAGCAGTGGCACCTCGGCACCGTCGGGTGCGCGGATGATGAGGTCTGCGAATGACTGGATGTCCTCGCGGTCTTCCTTCGGCAGCTTGACGCGCACTTCGATTTCGTCGGTGCCCCGAATCTGACGCACCGCCAGCGCTCCGAAGAACGCATCCCTCACCTGCTGCCCGACGTCAGCCGGGGTCAGGCCCAGGTTTCTGCCTTCGGGCAATAATGAAAAATCGAACTGTGCCTTGCCCTTGTTGTAGTTGTCGTTGACATTTACCGCATCCTCGAACTCGCTCACCCTTTCAACGAACGCTTTGCTGGCCGACTCCAGCACGTCGATATCCGCATGGCTCAGGTCGATACTGAGGTCCTGCCGCCAGCCGCCGGGGCCGCGTTCCGCTTCGAATGTAATCTGGTCAACGCCGCTGATGTCGCCAATCTGGTCACGCCAGAGTGCGATGATTTCCTCGGCCGTCGTGTCGTGCTCATCGGGTGGTTTCATGACGATTTCCACGTCGATAAAGCTGCCCCGCCGAACATTGGTCTTGATGCCTTCGGCCACTTCATACAGGTTGTGCTCGTCGAACATGCGACGGGTCGACTGCGTGACCTCATGCGCCACCCTGGCTGCCTGGTCCGGTGTGGTGCCGACCGGCAGGCGGATGCCGGCTTCTATTTCATCAGCCGCTACCTGCGGCATCATGATCATGCCCATGTGCCCGCTGCCGGCATAGCCGCCGACCACCAACAGGATCGCCAGGGCCGCACTCAGCGTGATGTAGCGGTGGCGCAGGCACATGTCCAGGAATCGGCGGTAATGCGTGTTCACAAAGTGGCTGAAAGCCCGGGCGAATGACTGTTGCAACTCGTGCAGTCGCCGGCCCGCACCCGTGTGCGGGGTGCTTGAACTGTGCGCCAGGTGCGCCGGGAGTATGTACAGGGCTTCCAGCAGCGAGATGGCCAGCACGGTAATCACAACCGCGGGCAAGGGCCACCAGAACTTACCGGTGGTGCCGGGCATGAACAACAGCGGCACGAACGCGACGATGGTGGTGATGATGCTGAAAGTCACCGGTTTGGCGATTTCCTGCGCACCCCGGATCGCCGCGGCCATGTGGCTCATTCCCTCCTGTCGATATTCATAGACGTTTTCGCCAACCACAATCGCGTCGTCCACCACGATACCCAGCGCGACCAGGAAAGCGAACATGGAAATCATGTTGATGCTGACACCGATTGCCGGCAGGAATAGCAGGCTCCCCACGAAGGAGATGGTCATTCCCATCATCACCCAGAAAGCCAGGCGGATTTCGAGGAAAACAGCGAGGATAAACAGGACAATACCAATCGCCATGAAACCGTTTTCGAGCAACAACGACAGGCGTTGTTCAAAATCCCTGGCGGCATTGCCATCAATCCGCCAAAGCACGCCCTCAGGCAGCGTGGTCTCGAAATCCGCCAATACCGCTTTTACCCTTTCTGCGATCTCCAGTGGCGACTGATCGCCGATCCGGTAAACCTCGACTTCGACCGACGGCTGCTGGTTGAACTGCGAATGGAACCCGGCTTCTTCGAAGCCATCGGTGATGGTGGCGATGTCGCCAAGTGTCACCGAGGCGCCGCCTGGCGAGCTGACGATTTCAATCTGCTTGAATTCCTCAGCCCATTGTTTTCGCCCCGACAACCTGAGCAGCACTTCGCCGGCGCTGGTTTCGACAGAGCCTGCAGGCACATCTTCACTCGACCGCCGGATGATTGCGGCTACCTGCCCCAGCGTCAGGCCGTATTCGCGCAGGCGATATTGGGGGATTTCAACATGAGTCACGTAATCCGGCACATTACCCAGCTGCACCTGGGTGATCAGGGGGTCGCTGAGCAGGCGGTCACGGAGTTGCTCGGCCAGCTTGCGCAGTGTCCAGATATCGACGCTGCCGTAAAGCCCGAGTGACATGACTTCGCGCTGCTGCGTCAGCAGGCGGACTTCCGGCTTTTCGGTATCATCCGGGAAGGTGCGGATGCGATTGACCGCCTGGTCGATCTCCTGGTACGCCTTCATCCGCTCGGTGGCCGTCACCAGTTCTATCCGCACCGTGCCAGAGCCCTCGCGCGCCGTTGAGGCGATTTCCTTGATGCCCTGGATTCCGCGGATGGCTTCTTCGACCGGCCGCAGGATGCCCTGTTCGACTTCCGCAGGAGCGGCCCCGGGGTAACCGACACTGACTTCGACAATATCCAGCTCGAACTCCGGGTAAACCTCTTTCTGCATATTGAGCGCCATCCAGACGCCACCCCCAATGAGCAGGATCATCAGCAGGTTGGCGGCAATCGAGTGCTGCGCCATCCAGGCAACGGGGCTGAAAGATGAACTGCCGTTCATTGCTGGTGACTCAGCCGGCTGAGTCATTGGGCGACCTCTTCACCTTCAAGGCGCAGGCTGGCGCCTTCAAAGACGCTGGCCAGGTTGGTCGTCACGACAAGGTCGTTCGCATTCAACCCTTCGCTGATGTAAGCATATTGCTTGTCCAGGAACGCAAGGTCTACAGTGCGAATCTCCAGTACACCATTGGCCTTGACCCACACCGTGTCGTTCTGGCGTAAGTAATCCCGCTCCAGCCTGATGACATTTTCTATCGGCTTGCCTTCAATCCGGACTTCCACGTAAGACCCCACCATCAACGGCGGCAAGCCCGCGGAAGCCTCGTCGTGCGCCAGCGGATCAGCAATGGTCAGCAACACGCGCGCCAGGCGAGTGCGGCTCTCCAGCGCCCCGATCAGGCTGTGTACCCGGGCCGTGCGGAACGTGCCCTCAGGCCAGGCGGCGCGATTGCGTACGCGGGCTGGGGAGCCGATTGACCCCGATCCGTCCGGCAACTCGATCCAACGGATGTTTGAAACCGGGACCGCGGCCTCGACCCAGTAGAAATCTGTCCCGACCAGTTGCCCAAGGGTTTCGCCCGGCGAGACCTGCGAGCCGACGTTGGCATCGCGAGTCAAAACCTGGGCGGCGAACGGGGCGCGAATGCGGGTCCGGTCCAGGTCCAGTTGCGCCCGCTGCAAGGCAGCCTGGGCCGCTTCCACGCGAGCCTGGGCGGTCTTGAGCTGAGGCTCGCGCAGCACCAGGGTTTTGTACTCGGAGGAAATGGTTCCCTCCAGTTCCTGGTAGTCGTCTTTGGCCAGTTCCTGCCGCCCCAGTTCCAGTTCCAGGTCAGCGGACACCTGGTGCAGTTCACTCTGCCGTTCCAGCAGGCCCGCTTCGTAATCGGCCGGATCGATTTGCAGCAATGTCTCGCCCGCGTTGACGAATCCACCGGGCGTGAAGGAATCCGAAATTGCAATGATTTCGCCACTGACCCGCGGACGCAGCAAAATCTCCTGCTCCGGACGCACCGCGCCCATGACCGTGATGGTCGGTCGAAACGTGCCGGATTCGACCGGGGTCACGTCCACCAGCATGGCGGTCTGCTTCGACGCACTGGATCGCTGCGCGGTCGGTTCGGTCGAATAAATCAAAACCAGCGCACCCGCCGCCACAACCAGGACGGTGACACAGATCAGCAGTGTTTTTTTCCAATTCACCAAGGTTTACTCTTTTCTGGATTCATGCAAGGCCGGTGCTGCGAGCGCCAAGTCTCGATAACCTGGCATCGCAGCCTACAAAGCTGTACACAATAGCACAAATTGCTATACATTTATAAGTTTTTCTGTACAAATATTATACACTGAGCAACTCCTGGCAACAGACACCCGAAATCCGATTCAGGCCGCGGCCGGACTGTCCTGGCCTCGCAGGTTCAATGCTCGAACTTCTGCTTCATCCAACGTGAAGCCAGCACCAGTCCAATCGGCGTTACGATGGCGATCAATCCGTACCAGAACCACATGGCGCCGGAGTTCATCTCACCGGTTTCCGGCACGTAGTGCATCAGGAACCAGCCGGCATATAGCCCGGTAATCATCTTGGTCAGGAACCAGGGCAGCCGCG
>JARFQZ010000254.1 GCA_029287515.1 Lysobacterales bacterium | reverse complement strand
GGCGTAACTGGACCCTTCCTCTGCCTGAGGTGTGGCAGCGACGGTTCCGCCTTCCGCCAGGCGCCGGACACAATCGAGCAGGGCGTCCGCTCCTTCCCGGGCCAGTCGATCATGGAGCGAACCCCCGGTTTCGGTGCCGTCGAGGGGAATCCGGACCCGCTGGATGACCGGACCGGTGTCGAGGCCTTCGTCCATTTGCATGATGCAGATGCCCGATTCACGGTCACCGGCCTCTATCGTCCGCTGTATGGGAGCCGCGCCCCGCCAGCGCGGAAGCAGCGATGCATGGATGTTCCAGCAGCCGTGGGCCGGAATCTCCAGGACCGCCCCTGGCAATATGAGGCCGTAGGCGACCACGATCATCAGGTCCGGCCGTAGCTCCGTAATGAGCTCCCGGGATTCCGGGTTGCGCAGTGATTCCGGCTGCAACACCGGCAGCCCCTGATCCTGAGCAGCCTGTTTGACCGGGCTGGCCTGTAATCGGCGGCCGCGGCCGGCCGGCCGGTCCGGTTGGGTCAGGACGGCTACCGGGCTGAATCCGTTCTCGGTGAGACGCTGGAGAGGAGGTACGGCGAATTCGGGCGTGCCCGCGAAGATGATGCGTAAACCGCCGGGGTGTGTCATCCGCGTTTACAACACGGCCCGGGCGGCTTTCTGATCTGCAATTTTCCGCTGTTTCTCGAGTTTTTTCTGCACCATGCGACGCTTCAGGGGCGACAGGTAGTCAACGAACAGTTTGCCTTCCAGGTGATCCATTTCATGCTGCAGGCAGATTGCATGCATACCGTCCAGATCTTCCTCAAAGAAGTCTCCGTCGCTGTCCTGCGCCCTGACCCGAACCGTTTCAGCCCGGCTGACATCTGCGTAGATCCCGGGAACTGAGAGACAGCCCTCTTCGCAGGTCTCCTCGCCGCTGGAATCGACGATCTCGGGATTGATGAACACCTTCGGTGAGTCACGGTTTTCACTGACGTCCATGACCAGCAATTGCCGGTGGATATCCACCTGAGTCGCTGCCAGACCGATACCCTGTGCGTCGTACATGGTTTCGAACATGTCGTCCACAAGTTCGCGAAGCGCGGCGTCAAATGCTTCGACAGGCTTCGCCACGGTCCTGAGGCGGGAATCAGGGAATTCAAGAATTTCGAGTTTAGCCATATAGTTACACGTGCAAAAAATAATTTAGATGAACTTTGTCTCGGTATTTATTATGATAGCCAATGGCGGACCCCGTTCGCCAGAGTTAAAACTGACCGCATCTGACAGATGGCTGGATGCCTACTAGAGAGGAAGGAACGTGATCAGAATACTCATTCACTTCACTTTTGCGGCTCTTTTGTTGACTGGAGTTGCCGTAGCACAGGATGTGTCGATTCGCTCCGATCATCCCGATGAATATGTCGTAATTCGTGGCGATACGCTTTGGGATATTTCAGGGCGCTTCCTGGATAAACCATGGCAATGGCCCGCAATATGGCATGCCAATCCGCAAATCGAGAACCCTCACCTGATCTATCCGGGTGATGTCATCTCGCTTGTATACATAGACGGGGTACCGCAGCTCAGGCTTCGCCGCGGCGGCACCGATACCGTTCGACTCAGCCCCACGGTAAGAGTGACTGACAGAGAGGCGGTGAGTGCCGTTCCCTTCAAGTCTATCGAACCGTTTGTGCGTAATCTGCATGTGGTGTCACCGGCAGAATTCGAAGGCCTGCCTTACATTGTTTCCAATCAGGAACAGCGTCACAATGCGACGTTCACCGACCGGACCTACGCACGTGGACTGGATGCACAGGTGGGTGAAGAAGTCGTTATAGCACGCCTGACAAACATCTACGACAGCATTGGAAAAGACGGGGAAATCCGCCGAGTCAATCCGAAGGAACACTGGAGGCAGGTGCTGAATGTCTGGGACCGCCAGGAAGACACCTTCAATACGGTCAGCCCCTGGAACCGGCGCCCGAAAAATCCTGTCGGCTACGAGCTGCTGCAGGTCAGCGTCGCGCGCGTGGCACAGGCAGGGGAAATTTCCGTCCTGGACATCATCCGAGATCGTACGGAGGTGAAACCGGGGGACTTTATACTGACCTCGAAAGATCCGGGTTACCCAAGCGCCTTCTATCCCAAGGCAATGGACACTGTGCCTGAGGGCCTGCGGGTGTTGGCGACTTCCGGCCAGAAGTCCGGCGTGGGAATTTACCAGATCGTTTCCATCAACGGTGGATCGAACCAGGGCGTTGAACCAGGCCACGTTTTCTCGGCCTTCCGTCCCGGAGTGAAGGTAGACGACCGCGTAGGCTATCGTTGGGGCAGCTTTTCCAAAGAATCAGAGGTTCGCTTGCCCGAGATATACGACGGCCTGGTCATGGTTTTCCGGACCTTCGAAGACATCAGCTATGGATTGGTGATGAGTGGCTCCAGGGTGGTCGGGGAATTTGATGTCCTGCGGCACCCGGACGAAAGGATGTAGAGTTCATCCCGGGAGTGCAGGGAAGCGCCTGGTGACCCTGCACCGAAGCGGTCATCTCAAGATGCGGACTCGCCGCCGGGTGACTCGGGCCTGGCGGCACAGCTGTGCCCCGGCATGACAAAAAAGGGGTAATGACACGAACTCGAAAGACTGGTTGATTGCATTGCGCGCCCCCGGACTCGGGGGCGAGCGCCTTATAGGGCTGGTGGATACATTCGGCGG
>JARFQZ010000245.1 GCA_029287515.1 Lysobacterales bacterium | reverse complement strand
CCCGGACATCGATCAGCCCGTGGCGATTATCGGCGTCTCGGAAAAAGGCTATGTCAACCTGGTGCTGACCGTGAACTCGCCAGGCGGGCATTCATCGCAACCGCCGGCACAGACTGCTCTCGGAATCCTGAGCCGTGCGATCGTGAAAGTGGAAGACAACCCTTTCCCGGCCAGCCTGGATTACTTCTACCCGACCTTCGAAACCCTGGGCGTGGAGATGCCGTTCGGCAAGCGCCTGGCCATGAGCAACCTGTGGCTGTTCTCACCGCTGGTGAAGAAAGTAATGCTGCAAAGCAAGGACGATGCTGCCGGCCTGCGCACCACCACCGCCGCCACCATGGCCAGCGGCAGCCCCAAGTCCAACATCCTGCCGACCCGCGCCACAGGCGTGATCAATTTCAGGATTCTCCCCGGGGAAACCACCGAAACCGTGAAACAACGCGTGATCGACCTGATCGATGACGAGCGCGTGGAAGTCACCGACGAATACGGCATCAACCCATCACCGGTGTCACCCACCGATTCAACCGGCTACCAACTGATTTCGAAAACCATCAGGGGTATGGATGAGAATATCCTGGTCGCGCCGTACATGGTGCGCGGTGGCACGGACGCCCGGTACTTTTACGACGTATCACCCAACGTCTACCGCTTCATGTTCCTGAGAGCCCGGCCC
Organism: Lysobacterales bacterium; assembly: GCA_029287515.1. Classification (GTDB taxonomy): domain Bacteria; phylum Pseudomonadota; class Gammaproteobacteria; order Xanthomonadales; family SZUA-36; genus JAHEFT01. The sequence continues at coordinate 10,797 of JARFQZ010000245.1, read as the reverse complement.
GAGACCATCGGTTACGTGCACGGTATCGACGAACACGTGGCTACGGAAAGTTATTTTGAAGCCATTCGCTACTACTATCACCTTGTACGCCAGTCGATGGCCGGCTGAAGGAGTCCCTGATGGAATGGAAATTGCTCGCTACCGTATTCGCCGCCGTATTTATCGCCGAAATGGCGGACAAGACCCAACTGGTCACGATGCTGTTCGCAGCCGACAAGGAGGTCAGCAAATGGACCGTCTTCCTGGGGTCCGCTTCAGCCCTGGTGCTGACCAGCGCCATCGGCGTGGCGGCCGGCACCCTGCTGGCGCAGGTCATCAACGTGAAAATGATGTCTATCCTGGCCGGGACAGGTTTTATCGTGATTGGCATCTGGACGCTGTATCACGGGATATTCCAGGCGCAGTGAAGATTTTGGGGCAGTGCGTTGATATCTGCTGACGACGCACTGCTGAGATCATCCGTTTCCTACTATTCTTGCGCCTTATCGAAGAAGAGACTTCTCAACACCAGAGGGTAGCTGCCGGCAAATCGAGTTGCAGGGCCCAGGCTTCAATCGCCTCGCGGACATCATCCGGCCGCTCCGTCAGTGGCCAGTGAGTCGCATCGATCTCGACCAGAACCCTGTTGGGTAAACGGGCGAGTTCGGCGCGTGACCGCGTGCGATCCATGAAATCGACCCCGGCTGACTCGAGCACCAATGTTGGTGCGGTAATTTCTTCCAGTCCCGGCAACTGCGCTGCCGTTGCCATGATCTGCTGTACGTAATTGGCGGTGGGCATGTATTCGAGGATCAGTCCCAGTGCGCTGTAGCGCCGCACCAGTTCCTGCTGGGGATGGTCCCCCTGCATGTCTGCGCGCGTCTTTTTGTCGAGATCTTCCAGATCCATCAGGGGGAACTTACGCCGCCGCAGGCCTAGCCGGTTGAGGGCACGCAGTAGCCAGACTCCTGGCCGGATAACAGGCTCCATCCGCTTGGTCCACCGTCGCTTGCCCTTCAGCGCTTTGGGCACAACGGGATCGATGAGCGCCAGGGCGCCCACGCGCTCCGGACAGGTAGCCGCCAGGTGGAGCGCAATCTGGGCCCCCAGGCTGTGACCGACCACGATAGACGGGCCGTAGCCTTCAGCCTCAAGTATTGCCTTCAGGTCACGACACCAGGTTCCAAGATCCAGTTTTCCCCGGCACATCGACCGCGCGTTGCCCCGCATGTCGGGGCGGACAATGTCAAAGCGGTTGCGGAGCGAAGTGCTGCGGGTAAACTCTGACCAGCGTGTGTGATTGCTGGCGGCGCCGTGGATCAACAGAACCGCCGGCGCCGATTTGATTCCGCAGCGCTGGACCCAGTAGTAAAGCTTTGTGCCATCGGCAGCTTCGAGGTGGCGCATTGTATCCGTGCTTTCGGATGTCATGGTGAGATTGTAGGTCAAATCAGCATGAGAGCAGACTGATTATCATCGCTTCCCGGGTAATTCTGCAGGAGGAACCCGACTACTTTGGATCGGTTACCACACCGGGCATGGATAGCATTTCACCGCTGGCTTCTCGCAGGCAGCTTATTTCCCGTTCCAGGGCGCCACCTTGAACAACATCAGCATGCCGGGAGCGGCCACCGCGGTGCATAGCAGGAAAAAACCGGTGTAGCCCATCGCCTCTATCAGGAAACCGGTGGAGGCGTTGGCGAAGGTGCGCGGGATCGCGATGAAACTGCTGAACAGTGCGAACTGGGTCGCGGTGAAGGCCAGGCTGGTTTCACGGGCAATATAGGCCGTCAGCGCCACTGTTCCCAGGCCAACACCGAGGTATTCGGCACTGACGACCACGAATAATGCCGTTGTGTCATGACCGATAACACTGAGCCATGCGAAGCCGAGAATTGTCACCAGTTGAACGAATCCGAAAATCCACAGCGCCTTGTTGATGCTGAGTTTCAGCATGGCGATGCCACCGATGATGGACCCTGCAATCGAGGCCCAAAGGGCCGCGATTTTTGCGACTGCGCCAATTTCGGTCCGGGTGAATCCCATGTCCAGGTAGAACGGCGTGGCCAGTGCGGTCGCCATGTTATCTCCCAGCTTGTACAGGAACATGAATGCCAGCACTGCCACGGCGGCAGCCACGCCGTCGCGGGCGAAGAATTCCCGGAAGGGCTCGATCACCGCCTCGCGCAAGGTATGCGGCGCCAGTGCATCGTCGCTGACTTCCCTTATGACCAGCGACGTCACCATCCCCACCGCCATAAAAACCGCGGTTATCCAGAATACTGAAGACCAGGGCAGGTGATCTGAAAGTATCAGGGCAAGCGACCCCGGAACCAGCGAAGACAACCGGTAGGCGTTAATGAAAAACGAATTACCGGTGCCCAGTTCGTCGTCGGCCAGTAATTCTCTGCGGTAAGCATCGATCACGATATCCTGGCTGGCCGAGAACAGGGCGACTGAAAACACGACCCCAACGATTACGCCAAGCGACTGGCCGGGATCAAACACGCCGAGCATGCCGATGGAGATCAGCAGGCCTACCTGTGTGATCAGCGCCCAGCCCCGGCGGCGCCCCAGGAACGGTGGCGCAAACCGGTCCATGATCGGTGACCACAGGAATTTCCACGTATACGGCAGGGACACCAGCGAAAACAGACCGATGGTTGCCAGGTCCACCCCGTTGGAGCGCAGCCAGGCGGGCACCAACTGGATCAGAACGTACAGCGGCATGCCGGACGTGAAACCGATAAATACGCAGACCAGCATCCGGCGACTGAAAAGAATATCCTTCCAGTTACGCCGGTTTGGCTGGCTCACGGAATCATTCACGTGCAAAAAGCTCGTAATCGTAATCCATGATCAGCGGCGCATGGTCGGAGAATCGTTCTTTCTTGTAGATTTCAACGTTGCTTGCTTTTTCCGCCAAGGCGGGGGTGGTGACGTGGTAATCAATCCGCCATCCGGTGTTGTTGGCCCAGGCCTGGCCGCGGTTGGACCACCAGGTATATTGCTCTTCGCGGTCATCCACGGCCCTGAAAGCATCCGCCATGCCCACCTCGCCGAACAATTCGTCCATCCAGGCCCGTTCCTCAGGCAGAAATCCCGAGCTTTTCTGATTGCCGCGCCAGTTCTTGATGTCGATTTTTTTGTGCGCAATATTCCAATCGCCACAGATCACGTATTGCCGCCCGGCCTTCGCCCACTTCGCCAGGCGGGGTTGCAGGTAATCCATGCACTGGTATTTCACCTGCTGGCGCTCCTCCTTCGATGAGCCCGATGGCAGGTAAAGCGAAACCACCGAAAGCTTCCCGAAATCGGCCTGTAGCCAGCGGCCTTCGCTGTCCATCACGTCCCAGCCCAGGCCGTACTGCACCCGGGTGGGCTGATGCCGGGTGTAAATCGCCACGCCGCTGTAACCTTTTTTCTGTGCATCGTGATAGTAGACGTGATAACCCGGCGGAAAAAAATGCCGGTCCGTCAACTGGGTATGCTGCGCCTTGGTTTCCTGGATGCAAACGACATCAGCATTCTGCTTGTGCATCCATTCATAAAAACCCTTGCGGGCTGCCGCCCGAATGCCATTGGCGTTGAGGGTGATGATTCGCATCCCTGTGTATCTCCTGGAGGGTCGGGTTCCGTGCGCGCCAGCATATCAAAACAGTCTGTCCATTGGCGTGTAGTTTTTATTCCCGGCGGCTTTTTTGGCATACTGGGCCATCTATGGAAAGGATTCTGTTGTGAGAGACTACAAAAGCAAGTTCTTCGAACTCGCCCTGCGCAAGGGTAACCTCGGTTTCGGCAGCTTCACGCTCAAGTCCGGGAGGACAAGCCCATACTTTTTCAACGCCGGCGGTTTTGATGACGGCGCCTCCCTGGGTGAGCTGGCACGGTGTTATGCAGATGCCATCACCTATTCGGGGATCGAATTCGATATGCTGTTCGGGCCGGCTTACAAGGGTATTCCCCTGGCCGCGGCCACAGCCGTCGCCCTGAACGAGTACCAGGGCCGCAATGTACCCTATGCGTTCAATCGCAAGGAAGCCAAGGACCACGGCGAAGGCGGCACCATCGTCGGCGCACCGCTGGCCGGTAAAGTCCTGGTGATCGACGATGTCATCTCCGCCGGCACCTCGGTCAGGGAATCCATTTCCATTATTCAAAGGGCGGGCGCGGAAACTGCCGGCATCGCCATTGCCCTGGACCGCCAGGAACGGGGAACCGGCGAACTGTCAGCCGCGCAGGAGGTCAACAGGGAATATGGAATACCGTGTACGTCGATTGCCGGCCTGGACGACCTTATCCGTTATCTTGAAATGAATTCGATTGAAAACATTGATCTGATAGCCATTCAAAATTACAGGGAACGTTATGGAGCTTAACACTGGAAAATTCACCACAATTCTTATTCTGTTGGGTTTGGCTGTAGCTGCTACTGCCCATGCCGCCGAAGTCTACCGGTGGGTCGATGAAAATGGGGAGGTACATTACAGCGAGTCCCTGCCGCCGGATTTCGAGGACAAGGGGCACGACGTTCTGAATGAACGAGGCATCGTGACCGATGAGGACCTCAAGCTGACTCCGCCGCCTCCCGTAGAAATTCCCGAGGAAGAAACATTGAAGGAGTTGCCAAGGGACAGTTCGGGCTTGCAACGGCCCAAGCAACTTTACTCCGATGCGGAGATGCAAAGACGCATGGATAATTTCCTGATGCTTCGCTACAGCAACGAGCAGGAAATCCAGGATGCGATGAACGTGGAAATCAAGCAACTCGCCTATGACCGCCGCCTGCTCGAAACCACCAGGGATAGCATGGAGGAATCCTATCGTGGACAGATTCGCCAGGCCGCCAACAAGCAACGGGCTGGCCAGCAGGTTCCTGATAAAACCAATCTTGCGCTCAATGACTTGCAAATGAAGATCGCTGAAAACGGCCAGTCCCTGGCAAGCCTGGAATTGCGGGAACAGGAAATCCGGGGCGAATTCAAGAAGCAGTTGGACCGTTACCGCTATCTTGAGGAACAATGGGCCGAGGAATCTCCGGATAGCTGAACGATGTATACGCGCTGTAAAGGCTGTCATACCGTCCATGCGGTCAATGCCAGCCTGCTGGCCAGGGACGGCGGTAATTATCGTTGTGGCAAATGCAAAAAAACCGGTAACGCCCTGGAAGCTCTTTTCGACGAATGGCCGGAAGCCAGCGAGAAACCGCCGGGGACCGGCTCCATGCCGGACCTTGGGCTGGCGATAGACCTGGACAAAGCAAAGGCCTCCCGGTCCGGCGATGATCACGAGAGCCAGGCTCTGCCAGCAAAACGCCGAAGCCGGCTGGCGCGCGGCGCCTGGATCACCATGGGTTTGCTTGTCACCGTAGCCATAGCATTCGAACTGGCTGATTTTTTCGGAAAACCGCTGCTTGACTCGCAAGCCGTGCAATCCGTGGCAACCCGCCTCGGAATCAAGGACCCGTCACCGGCCGAGCCGTTTCGCGACCTGTCACAAATTCACCTGGTCGGCAGAGACCTCAGAAGCCACCCTTCCCAAAACGGATTGCTTCAGCTGACGGCCACCATAGTCAACCGGGCCGAAAGAACCCAGCCGTATCCTCAGCTCGAGGTCATTCTGTTCGACGCCTCGGGAAATCAGGTAAGTCGTGAGCTGTTCGTTCCCTCCGATTACCTGTCAGAGACCACGGTAAAGAGTTCCGGCATGACACCCCAGGCCTATTTGCCCCTGGTGCTCGACCTGTCCGACCCTGGCACTGAAGCCGTGGGATTCGAACTGAATTTCCTCTGAAAAACCTGGCAAAGCAGACGCAATTTACCCCGGCGATGTGGTAGGGTTGTATGTTCGCGTCCCTCTCAACATGAATGATTGAAAAACTCGAATTATGACCACGGAATCCGCAAGAAAGTCCGCCAAAGAAGTGGACCTTCCGACCCCCCTCAGACAAAACGTGCAGGAAGCCATCCGCCGCTACCTTGAAGACATGGGCCACTCACAGCCCGAATGCCTGTACCGCACCCTGATGGCACAGGTTGAACCACCGCTGATCGAAGAAGTATTGCGCTACACGCAAGGCAACCAGTCCAGGACTGCCAAAATACTGGGCATGACCCGGAACCCACTGCGCAGCAAACTGCATCGTTATGACATTCCGGTAAGGAATGGAAAATACTGACAGGAAACCATGAACACCAACGCTCCGAAACCGATGGCGCTGATCAGCGTATCGGATAAAAAAGGCATCATCGAATTTGCCGGCAAGCTGGTTGAATTGGGCTACGGCCTGCTGAGTACGGGCGGTACGGCCAAAGCCCTCGCCGATGCCGGCCTGGCTGTGACCGAAGTATCGGATTACACCGGCTCTCCGGAAATCATGGGCGGACGTGTGAAAACCCTGCACCCGCGAGTACATGGCGGGCTGCTTGGCCGTCGCGGCGAAGACGACGACGTGATGAGGGAGCAGGACATTCCGCGAATCGATATGGCCGTCATCAACCTTTACCCGTTTGAAGAGGTTATCCGGCAGCCGGACTGCAGTTTTGGGGATGCCATAGAGAATATCGATATCGGCGGCCCGGCGATGGTCCGGTCGGCCGCCAAGAATTTCGACTCCGTGGCAATCGTCACCAGCCCCGAACAGTACGGCAATGTGTTGGCCAAACTGCAGGCCGGAAATGGCAAGCTGGACCGGAAAACACGTTACGGCCTGGCGGTCGCTGCGTTCAACCGTGTCGCGCAGTACGACGATGCCATCAGCAATTACCTTTCGTCCCGGAATGAAGATGAAACGACTGATCCGTTTCCGGAACAGTCCAACGCCTGTTTCATCAAAGTCGCCAACCTGCGCTACGGTGAGAACCCGCACCAGCAGGCCGCCTGGTATCGTGACCTCTACCCGGCTGCAGGAAGCCTTTCGAGCGCAAAGCAACACCAGGGCAAGGAGCTCTCCTACAACAACATCGCAGATGCCGATGCGGCCTGGGAATGTGTCCGGCAGTTCGACGAGACGGCCTGCGCCATCATCAAACACGCCAATCCCTGCGGAGTGGCCCTGGCTGAAGAACCGGCCCGGGCTTACGACCTCGCATTCGCAACCGATCCGACATCGGCATTCGGAGGCATCATCGCTTTTAACCGGCCGCTGGATGCCGGAACCGCTGCCGACATCATAGACCGGCAGTTCCTGGAAGTATTGATCGCCCCGTCGTACAGCCCGGAAGCCCTGGACGTATTGAAAGCCAAGCAGAACATTCGCGTGCTGGAGATACCAGGCGCTAAACCGACCCCGCAAATGGAGTCCAAACGAATTGGCAGTGGCCTGCTGTTGCAGACATCGGATTTGAAGCCCCTGGCCCGAGACCATTGCCGGCCGGCATCGAAACGGCAACCCGATGAACGGCAGTGGAAAGACCTGATGTTCGCGTGGAAGGTGGCCAGGATGGTCAAATCCAATGCCATTGTATACGTGTCTGGCGGCCGCACGGTCGGGATTGGCGCCGGCCAGATGAGCCGGGTCGATTCCGCCAGGATCGGACGCTGGAAAGCGGAAGATGCCGGTCTCCCGATCAAGGATGCCGTCATGGCGTCAGATGCGTTTTTCCCATTCCGTGACGGCATAGACACCGCTGCCGAGGCTGGAATATCGGCCGTTATTCAGCCCGGCGGTTCGATGCGGGATGAGGAGGTCATCGCCGCGGCCGACGAACACGACATCGCAATGGTATTCACCGGTATCAGGCATTTCAGGCATTGACTATGAACGTATTGGTTGTGGGCAGCGGGGGCCGTGAACATGCTCTGGCCTGGCAGGCAGCAAAATCACCCCGTGTGGAGAAAGTCTTCGTCGCACCTGGTAATGCTGGTACGGCAAGCGAACCCGGAATGGAAAACATCGCCATTTCACCGGGTGATCTTGACGGCTTGCTCGGATTTGCCCGTGAACAGGGTATCGAACTGACCATCGTGGGGCCCGAAGACCCGCTGGTCAATGGCATTGTCGACCGTTTCAACGAGGCCGGGCTGGCCTGCTTCGGCCCCGGCGCCGCCGCTGCGCAATTGGAAGGCTCGAAGTCCTTCGCCAAGGATTTCATGGCCCGGCATGGCATTCCCACCGCCGCCTACGGCAAGTTCACCGAAGTGGAACCGGCCATCGAATTCATCCGCAACCAGGGTGCGCCCATCGTCGTCAAGGCCGATGGCCTGGCCGCCGGTAAAGGCGTGATCATTGCCGAAACCACCACCCAGGCCGAGGCCGCAGTGCTGGACATGCTGGCGGGCAATGCGTTTGGCGAAGCAGGTCACCGGGTGGTTATCGAAGAATTCCTGGAAGGCGAAGAAGCCAGCTTCATCGTGATGGCGGACGGGAAGAATATCCTGCCACTGGCAACATCCCAGGACCACAAGGCGATGGGCGATGGCGATACCGGCCCGAATACCGGCGGCATGGGAGCATACTCCCCGGCGCCGGTAGTTGACGAGGCCCTGCACCGGCGGGCAATGGAAGAAGTCATCCGCCCCACCATCGAAGGGATGGCTGCCGATGGTGCGCCTTTTACCGGTTTCCTTTACGCCGGCCTGATGATTTCGCCGGAGGGCGACCCGAAAGTCCTTGAATACAACGTCCGGTTTGGCGATCCCGAGACCCAGCCCATTCTGATGCGGCTTCAGTCCGACCTGACCGAACTCTGCCTGGCCGCTGTCGGCGGGCGACTCGATCAGCAACAAGCCGTCTGGGACTCCCGCGCCTGCCTGGGGGTGGTCATGGCGGCCGGCGGCTATCCCGGAAAATACGGGAAAGGATTTCCCATTACCGGGCTGGACCATGATTTTCCGACAAACATCAAAGTATTCCACGCCGGCACTGCGCTGAGCGACGATGGAGTCGTCACTTCCGGCGGACGCGTCCTGTGCGTCTGCGCCCTGGGCGAAACCGTAACCGAAGCCCAGTCCGAAGCCTACAAAGCCTGCGCAGAAATCAACTGGGACGGCGTCTACCTGAGAAAGGATATTGGCTACAGGGCGATTTACCGTGAGCAAGATGAACTTGCATAGCCATGCATACCCGGTTGGCGAAACCAGAGGGTATGCCAGATTCATGCGGTTGAGCGCAGCCGCCTTCCGCCGCAGGCGGGAGCAGGGAAGCGAAACTCCTTAAATGGATGTCTCGCATCTGCTGGAGGAACTGAACGAGGCGCAGCGGGAGGCGGTTACTGCCCGCGACGGCCACGTGCTGGTCCTGGCGGGCGCCGGCAGTGGCAAAACTCGGGTGCTGGTGCATCGGCTGGCCTGGCTGATCCAGGTGGATCACGTCTCTCCGCTGGGCATCCTGGCGGTTACTTTTACCAACAAGGCTGCAGGTGAAATGCGGGAGCGGACCGGCAAGCTGTTACAGGTTTCCACACGCCCCCTGTGGATCGGTACTTTCCACGGAATAGCTCACCGCCTGCTGAGAATGCACTGGAAAGAAGCCGGTTTACCCGAACAATTCCAGATCCTCGATTCCGAGGATCAGCAACGGTTGCTGCGCCGCATCATCCGCGACGAGGGAATGGACGAGGCGCACTGGCCAGCGCGGCAGGCCCAGTGGTTCATCAACGCGCGTAAGGACGAAGGTGAGCGGCCCCAGCACATAGAGCATCTCGATCACCCCGTGACCTCCACCTGGGTCCACATCTATCAACGCTACCAGGATTACTGCAATCGCGGAGGGCTGGTCGACTTCGCGGAACTGCTGCTCCGGGCACACGAACTGTGGCTGGAACAACCGGCGCTGCTGGACCACTACCGTAAACGCTTGCGCCACCTGCTGATCGACGAGTTTCAGGATACAAACTCGATCCAGTACGCCTGGATCCGAATGCTGGCGGGCACCACCGGGCGGGTTTTCGTGGTGGGCGATGACGATCAGTCCATTTATGGCTGGCGGGGCGCAAAAGTGGAAAATGTCCAGCTGTTCGGCAAGGACTTTCCCGACGTCCTGACCGTTCGGCTGGAGCAGAACTACCGGTCCACAGGCAACATCCTGGACGCAGCCAATTCGCTGATTGCCCACAACCAGTCACGGATGGGCAAGAACCTGTGGACTGCCGGTGAAAAAGGTCAGCTGATCCAGCTGTACACCGCGTTCAATGAGCAGGATGAAGCCCGCTTCATCGTTGACCAGGTAACGCAGTGGCTGGACAGCGGCAGAAGAGCAGATCACTGCGCAATCCTTTACCGGACCACGGCCCAATCCCGCCTGTTCGAAGAATACCTGCTGCGTGAGAATATTCCCTACCGGGTTTATGGGGGACAGCGCTTTTTTGAGCGCACCGAGGTAAAGGACGCCCTGGCGTACCTGCGACTCATGCTGAACCCTAATGACGATGCCGCACTGGAGCGAGTCATCAATAAACCGGCCCGCGCCATCGGCGAAAAAACCGTTTCGATGATCCGGCTGCAAGCACGTGAAAGCGGGCTGACGCTTTGGCAGGCAGCCAATGAGTGTATTTCGCAGGGCAAGTTTGCCACCCGGGCCGGCACGGCCGTTTCGGCTTTTATCCGGCTGATCGAGGGCATGCGCGAACGGATGCAGGACTGGACACTGGGCAACAAGATGCAGGGCGTCATCTATGACCGTAACATGGCTGCCCAATACGAAAAATAACCCAGGGAACGAATGGAAACCCGGATGCAGAACCTCATGGAACTGGTGAAAGCCGCCGACGCGTTTGTCCAGCCCCAGGAGGACGCAGACGCGGGCATGAGCGAACTCCAGTCGATTATCAGCAACGCGGAACTGGAGGAACGGGAAACCCAGGGTGAGAGCTGGGATGA
>JARFQZ010000236.1 GCA_029287515.1 Lysobacterales bacterium | reverse complement strand
CCTGCTTCAGCGTGTCCGGGTCGACCGAATCGGTTTTTTCGAGCGCCTGGTGCAATTGCCTCAGCAACTCTTTCAGGTTGTTTTCGTTCATGTGCGTTTACCGTAAACCCGTTATATTCTGAGTGTACTGTAGCATTTCATTACGCTCCGTTGTGCAAGTCAATCGTAATTCCTGTTTGGATAAGCAGCAGGGGGGTATTAGACTTAAAATCCAGATTCTTCGAAAGCGTCTTAATCGATCCACAAAATAATAATGAACAATACGAAAATCGAAATCAGGGAAGTGAAAAGCAAGGCGGATATCAAGGCCTTCATCGCAGTATCCTGGCCCATCTACCGGGAGGATCCGAACTGGGTTCCTCGGCTGATCAGTGAACGAAAAAGCCTGTTTTCGCCCAAAAACCCGTTTTTTCAGCATGCCCGATGGAAGGCCTGGATCGCCTACCGGGACGGCAAACCGGCAGGGCGTATTTCCGCCCAGATCGACGAGCTTTATCTACAGCGGCATGACAGCGCCACGGGTTTCTTCGGGCAGATGGAGTCTTTCGACGACCCGGAAGTATTTGCCGCCCTGTTCAACGCTGCGGAAACCTGGTTGAAGCAGCAGGGCATGAAGTCCGTCATCGGTCCTTTCAACCTGAGCATTAACCAGGAGGTCGGGTGCCTGGTGGAAGGTTTCGACTCGCCCCCCTACATGATGATGGGGCATGCGCGCCCCTACTATGACGCATCCATAAAGGGGCAGGGCTACGAGAAAATACAGGACGTGCTGGCCTACGAGCTCCAGCAGCACATGTTCGGCCTGCCGGACAAAATAAAGCGCCTGGTCGACAGGCTGTCGGACAAGATGACACTGAGGCAGGTCAACCGGAAAAATGCGGCCGCCGAACTGGAGATCATTCGGGATATTTTCAATGACGCCTGGTCAGAAAACTGGGGTTTCGTGCCGTTTACGCGGGAAGAATTCAGCAAGGTGGGCAAGGAACTGTTCATGATCGTACCTCCGGACTTTACCTGGATTGCGGAAGTGGATGGCGAACCGGCTGCTTTCATGGTGCTGATGCCCAACCTGAATGAAATCATCGCAGACCTGAACGGTCGTCTGTTCCCGTTCGGTTGGGCCAAGCTGCTGTGGCGGATCAAGGTGCGGACGCCGAAAACCGGCCGGATTCCCTTGATGGGGGTGCGGAAAAAACATCAGCACACAAGGCTCGGGCCGGCCCTGGCGTTCCTGACGATCAGGGCGCTGGAAAAACCGGCTATGAAGAGGGAGATGGAGAAGATCGAAATGTCCTGGATTCTCGAACAGAACCAGGCCACGCGTAATATCATCGAAAAAGTGGGCGGCGTCATTACCAAGCGGTACCGCCTGTATCACAAGGACCTGGCCTGACCGTGGCCTGATCGTGGCCTGTCCGGATAAAGAAGCCATGTCGAGGAATGAAAACGGATATGCATGCGTCGTCCTGGCGGGGGAGCGCCCGGGCGGCAGTGCGTTCAGCCGCGAGCTTGGTCTTGCAGCCAGTGTGCTGGTTGATGTGGCGGGAAAGTCTTCCCTGCAGCGGGTCATAAACACGCTGGAATCCAGCCCGTCGGTCACCGGCGGCGTTTTGTGCGGTCCCGCGAAAGCTGTCTACGACACCAGCCCTGAAATCGGAACCCTCCTGGAAGGAAGTTCTTTTAAATGGATGCCGCCACAAACCGGGCCAAGCGCCAGCGCGGTCGCCGGCATCGAAAAACTGGACCGTTTCCCCATTCTGCTGACGGCCGGCGACCACGCCCTGCTGACACCCGAAATTGTCGAGGATTTTTGCAGCCGGGCCGCACTGCAGGAAGCAGATGTGGTTTTTGGCCTTGCGCCTTACGCCTTGGTGCGCGAAGCGTTTCCGGAATCGAAGAGGACCGTGTTGAGGTTCAGCGACGGCGCCTGGTGCGGGACCAACCTGTTTGCCATCCTCACGCGCGAAGGCAAAGCGGGGCCGGTTTACTGGACCAGCCTGGAAGCCGACCGCAAGCGCCCGTGGCGGATGGCGCGCAAGATCGGCCCCGTCCTGATCCTGAAGTTTTTCCTGGGGCGGCTGACACTGGACAGCGTGCTGGAAGCTCTTTCCCGCGCCATGGGGTGCAGGGTGGGCTGTGTGATCATCGACAACCCGCGTGTCGCGGTCGATGTCGATTCAGTGGCGGACCGTGACCTGGCCGAGAAAATACTCCTGGCCGAGTAGCCCACAGCCCTGGATTTATCTACGAGTCCCGGACTGATCTACGAGTCCTTGCGCAGCAACTGGTCCAGGTGGTCTGCAAGCCGGTGACACAGCGCGAGGATGGTCAGCGTGGGGTTCGCCCAACCGCCGGTCGTAAAAACAGAGCTGCCGGCGATGTGCAGGTTGGCGTATCCGTGAACCGTGCAGTTCCTGTCGACAACCCCGTTGGATGGTGAGTCGCTCATCCGTGTCGTGCCCATGTGGTGATAGCCGCCGATGGGGTGGTTGCCGACCGTGGGGTCGACCGGCCATTCCACCGTGCCGTCTTCCATCCAGGGCATGGTCTCGAGTGTGCCGAGGCCCAGCCGTTCGAATTCCCGGCCCACCGCGTGCGCAAACTCCAGCACAGTGCGCTTGTCCAGTTCACAAAGCCGCCAGTCCAGGTCCCCTCTGCGGCAACCCAGGGCATCGAGTTCACCGGATAACCTGACCCGGCTGTCCGGGTTGGGCGCCTGCTCGGCACGGGTCATCAGGTACAGGTCCATTTTCCGGGTTTTGGCGGTTGCCCTGGCCACGGTGACGGAAACATGTTTCTGTAACCAGTCCATGACCCTGCGATAAACATGCCAGACCCGGCGGTTGCCCTTGGTTGCATTCAGGTCATGCTTCAGGTTCATGTAGACCTTTTTGCCGATACCCAGGCCGAGCTCAGGGTCGCGCTGAATCTTGAACGTGGCCGCACTGTTGAGGATTTTTTTGCTCTGCTGCAAGTGCTCGGGCGCCACCAGCGCCGGGGCCACCGGCGGTCCATTGCGCGGATACCGCTTGCGGTAATGCGCCCAGAACCAGGCGGGATCCTGGGTTTTGATGTGGGCGATCCGGCCGTGCGGGTGTTCCATGAAGTAACGACCGACCTGGTCGGTTGAATTGCCCACGCCGGCTTTCTCCGTATCGTCCGACAACAGCAGCAGGCGGGCATTTTCAATCGCGCCACAGGCGAGCACAAAATGCTTTGCCTGGACGATCGCCTCGTGCCCCCCCAGCGTGCGCGTCACCAGGTGCCTGATGTCTTTTGCATTCTCGCCGGCCTGGATCCTCACCACGTTGGCGTGCAGCACGATGCGCACATTACCCGCTGACAGCAGATCGTCGACCTGCGTGTTATTGAACCGCTCCTTCTTCAGATCGAAGCGCCAGAACAGGTGGGCGATTTCTTCCGGATCGAACTTGATCGGCGTGAGTTTGAGTTTTTCCCACATTTCTGCGCTGTAATCGTATTCGCCGAGTTCCAGCGAATCATGGGCGATCCGGTAATAGGGCTGAAGATCCTCCAGAGTGATCGGCCAGCCGCTGTGAGGCACCCAGTCGCGTTTTTCGAAATCAATCCGGTCCAGCGGTATGGACCGACCGCCCCAGATGTTGGTGGTTCCGCCAAAAAACCGCAGGCGGGAATGTTCCAGCTCGTAATACTCCATTCCCACGTTATCGCCCAGGCAAAGGTCCTGGGTCGCCTGCTCAAAGTCCATTCCGCCGGCCTCCAGCAGGCAGACGTCATGTCCCCGGCGGGACAGGCTGCGCGCCAGGGCGACGCCGGCTGCTCCGCCGCCCACGACGCACACATCGGATTCCAGCCGTTCGGGAGCGGAAGCATTATTCAGGTCAATCAGCATAGGCACAATTTACCTTCACTGGGCGTGAAGTGAAAGGGTCAAGTGCTCGTCCGGACAGGGCAAGTCAGGCGGGTTCAAAAGCCGTATCTTTTCCCCTGCCGCCAATGGCAGCGTGTGAATTTACACTTTGTTAACCAGAACAAAGTAAAATCACCGCTACAATTATGAAGACCGGGCCTTAATGGCGGTAAAAAGCCCGGGCAATAAGAGGTTTACAGCATATGAAAGCCATTATTTTAAGTGCAGGGCAGGGGAGTCGCCTGATGCCGCTCACCGAAGTCACGCCCAAGTGCTGCCTGCAGCCGGGTGGTGTTTCCATACTTGAATGGCAAATCACGCAACTCGCCGTATCGGGTATCGATGAAGTGATTGTCGTTACCGGGTTTGGCCATGAGTTCGTTGAAGAACTGGTGGACGGATTTGACGGCATCAAGGTACGCACCTTGTATAACCCGTTTTTCCGTCTTTCGGACAACATGGGAACCTGCTGGGTGGCCCGTCACGAAATGGACGGACCGTTCGTGCTGATCAATGGTGACACGCTGTTCGAGGCTGCCGTTCTGCAGCACCTGCTGACCGACGCCGATCATTACCCCATTACCCTTGCCACGGACCAGAAATTTTCCTACGACGCGGATGACATGAAAATCTGGTCAGAACGTGACCGCCTGTGCCGGGTCGGCAAGACGCTGGATATGAGTCATGTGAACGGAGAGTCCATCGGCATGATGGTCTTCACCCGGGCCGGCGCCGAGATTTTCGTCAACAAGATCGAAACCCTGATGAAACAGGGTGACGGACTGAATCGCTGGTATCTCTCTGCAATCGATGAGCTTGCACAGTCCGGCGTGGTTGGAATCAGCTCGATCCACGGCCTGAGCTGGTGCGAAGTGGATGATCCCGTTGACCTTGCCCATGCCGAGCAGGTCGTCAAGACCTGGCCGGTACGTCCGGTCAGGGAGCTTGAAACCGGGAAGCCCATGGAGTCAGAACGAAAGTTCCTGTCGCGATTTCGTGACAAGTAGCGGCAGGTTCACCGAATAATCCAGGGAAGCCGGCTTTTGCCGGCATTTCCGCTACAGGGACGGTGGATGACCCTCTTCAGGCACAACTTCGACTTGTATACCGCCCGGGCCGCCGGCCGACCAATGGTCGCGCTCGATGTCGTATTCGCTCGGTCCGCCACTGAGGCTGTGCTCATTGCGGGAGATGGTGGCGTTACCCTGCAGCCGGATGCTGTTACTGCCTCTCTCGTAGACGATCCGGTCCGCCTGCCCGTTGATGGTGGCGGGCTGGCCATCGGAAACGGTCTGCACCAGGATCATTGCAGGAGAGCCTCTGAGCAACACGGTTTCGGGGTCGTCCAGCTTTCCGTACAATGTGGCCTGATCTGATGACAATGACCAGTCGGAGGCGCGCAGTTCGAAACCACCGCCGAAATGGACGATATCGGGTAATTCGTCCATTCTGGCCTCGGCAGAACGAATGGTCAGCGTGTCATCGGCCGAAAAACCGGTCAAGCGGTTTTCCGCAGCAAACAGGGAGTGGTCCGTGCCCGCCAGGACAATCAGGAAAAAAGTTATGATCCGGTACGAGGTTCTGAACATAGTGATTCGATCCAGGGCCTGGGCGCATCATAACAGTTACCGTTCGACATGATTATTGATCATTATCTCAGGCGGGAAATCAGCGTGCCTTTCCTGGCGGTCAGCGGGGTGCTCATTTCCATCTTCGTCACCTACGCGCTGACGCGGTTCCTGATGGACGAAAATGCTTCACTGCTGGCGCCGTCCGACCTCTTCCAGTTAACCATGCTCAAGGCGCTCATATCGCTGGAGGTGCTGCTGCCACTAAGCCTTTACCTCGCGGTGCTGATGGGGCTGGGTCGGTTGCACAGTGATTCTGAAGTGTATGCCATGCGCGCCAGCGGGATCAGCGAGATGCGGGTGCTTCGGCCGATTGTCGCGATTGCCGCTCTGCTGGCGGTCCTGATAGGGCTTTTCTCGATCTTCGTCAGGCCCTGGGCTTATGCAGAATCCTATGAAATCAAGGCCCGCGTTGAAGCGGCCACCGAGGTCGACCGGGTGCGGGGCGCGCGATTCTACAACTTCGACGATTCCGGCCGCACCATTTTCGTCAAAACCGTTTCGGGCGGGGGCAGGCAGCTCGAGGAAATTTTCATTCGCAGTGGCAAGGGCAGGGACCTGCAGGTCATTACGGCCGCAAGCGGGGAACTGGTGTACCTCGCGCGGCCCGAGCACCACCAGCTGGTTCTCAACCAGGCCAACGTATACAGGCGAACCGAAGGCGGTCCCGACGTTTTCGCTGAACTGGGTGCTTTTTCCCTTTGGGTTCCTGCGGGACAACCGGACCCGGTTGGCTACAAAACGAAGTCGAGCAGCACGTTTGAACTGATGGAGTCGGAAAACAACGATGACAAGGCTGAGCTACAGTGGCGCACCAGCACGCCCTTGTCGGCGCTGTTGCTGGCCCTGCTCGCCATTCCGCTCAGCCGGAGCAGGCCCCGGCAGGGCCGGTACGCCCGGATCCTGGGGGCAATGATCATATACGCCGTCTATTTCAACATGCTCGACGTCAGCCGCACGTGGGTGGAGCAGGGCAGCGCACGCTACATCTGGTGGGCTCCGGGTCTGCTCACCCTGCTGATAGCGGTACTCTATTTTCCGTGGATAAAGCTGTTTCGGCCCGGGCCGCGATTAAAGGCGGTCCCCCGGTGAAACTGATTGACCGCTATATCGCGTTCAACTACCTGGTCGGGATGCTGCCCGTCATGCTGTTGCTGCTGGCGTTGTTCAGTTTCCTGGCGTTGGC
>JARFQZ010000222.1 GCA_029287515.1 Lysobacterales bacterium | reverse complement strand
TCCGCCTGGATATTGACGCTTGCAAGGAGGAGGGCCATCAGGCCACAAATGCGCTTTACGCCCGGTTTGGTCAGCATGGATTGGGTCCTCGTACATGGATTCATAGCTAAATCATACATCTGAATCAGGTTTCTTGCCCGGTTGTTCTGTTCTGGAAAGCAATCAGGCGGTCAGCTCTTCTTTTTCCTCGATGATTTCTTCCCGCCACTCCGACACGTTGTGCTCAATAGCCCAGAATCCGGCTATCCACAGGAATTGATCCCATGCCCAGACCCAGTGACCGGCCCATACCCAGAAAACCGCGTGGGCGAACAGGACAACGTATCCTGCCCTGGCGGCGTGACTGACCACCATCAGGGGTCCGCCCGTAATATTCCTGTTCTGCAGCCAGACTGCCAACTCAATAGCCCACACAACCAGCAGCCACATGATGGCATCCTGAAAATCGAAGTAAACATGCTTCTTCTCAAGTTCGAAACCGGCGCTGTCGGTCACTACTGAAGGTTCCAGCATGTAAAATTCCGTGTCGTCGGAGAGCGCGGTGCAATTTTTCCCGGTAATGATTTCGTAGCGATAGTTTTCGCCGAAAGAAATCTCCTGGTCCGCCAGCTGGCACAGCGAGTTGATCCCGGGCGAAGGGTCAACGACCAGGACATCCACCATGGAATTGACCCGTGCATAAACGGTGTGTGCAAGGAAGAGATAACAAACCAGGCGCATTCCATGGACGCTCCACCTGACTGACTTCTTCTCCATCGACTCGTCCAGAACGTAGGTTTCCAGTTCGAACATGAACAGCAGGCCGAACCAGGCAAAGTTATCGATGGTAGTGGCGAATTCCTCGGTCCATTCCAGGAAGGTGCCGCCCTGGCGCAAAACGTGGGAGGAAATATACAGTTCCTCGAAGAAGTAGTATCCCCAATTGACGATCAGCAGTGAATAGACGGTCCACTTGATCAGCTGACCCTTGTCCAGACGTTGCCATCGCCCGGCCATCTACAGCTCGTTTCTGACCATCCGCTCAGCGATATGGTCGGCCTGGCGGATGGCCAGCGCGACGATGGTCAGCGTTGGGTTGGCTGCGGCGCTGGTGGTGAACAGGCTGCCGTCGGTGACGAAAAGGTTGTCGACATCATGCGCCTGGCCCCAGCGGTTTGTGACGCCATCGGCCGGTTTATCGCTCATGCGGGCAACCCCCATGTTGTGGCAACCGCCGCCGACGCCCAGGGTGGAAACGGGGCGCCGCCCGCCCAGGCTGGTCAGCAAGCCTTCACACTGCTTCTTGCCATGCTCGAACATCGCCATCGAGTTTGGATGGAATTCATACTCGATTTCAGGTACCGGGAGCCCGTACTGGTCTTTCTCGCTGTCGTCAAACGTGATGCGGTTGCTGGATTGCGGCGGGTCTTCACCGGTCACCCAGGTAGCACCCAGGCGATTGTAATTGTCCATGTAATCGGCGAGGGACTTTCCCCAGGTTCCAAGCGATGCCGCGGTGAGGTACGGATCGGTGCCGGCCGTTTCGATCAGGTAGCCTCCGGCAAAGCCGCGTTCCGGCTTATGGTACTGCTCATCGAACAGCAATCCGGATTGGCGTGTGCCGCGGTGGAAATTGACCTCGCCCGGCATAATGGCAAACGTCGCAAAAGTCATGTGGCGCATGTAATTACGCCCCAGGTGGCCGGAAGAGTTTGCGAGGCCCTGGGGAAACTGGCTGGAGGCCGAATTGTGTAACAGACGGGTCGTCTCGACGACATTGCCTGCGACACACACGGCACGTGCCTGCTGTTCGTGAATATTACCGTCCCTGTCGGCATAGATAACGCTCTTTACCTTGCCGTCATCGCCATGTTTGATCTTGATCACCATGGACTCCGGCCTGAGCTCAAAATGATCGGTTTGCTGCGCTTTTGCTACCTCGGTATAGAGTGTCGACCACTTGGCTCCGATGGCGCAGCCGGAAAAACAGAACCCGATCTGCCTGCATCCGGGTCGCCCGTCCCGCGCTACCGGGTTAATAGCAGTTCTCTTGCTGGTGTATTCCCGGTAGCCCATGTTCCTTGCGCCGGCTTTCAGCAGCTTATAGGCGTTGGTCTCGGCGGAAGGCGGAATCCCGTGAGTGCCGGAAACACCCATCTTGTCCTCGGCCCTGTCGTAATAGGGCGCCAGTTCTTCAAGCGTGAGCGGCCAGTCGAGCAGGGTGGTGTCATCCATCGCGCCATAAGTGCTCAACGACCGGAATTCATGGGCCTGGAAGCGGGGCGTGATGCCAGCCCAGCGCACCGATGTTCCGCCGACGGTTTTGCAGAGCCACAACGGCGCGCCTTTGCGTGGATCGTGCCAACCAAGCTTTGCATCCATCACGCCCGGGTCATTGACGAAGTCACCAATGGACAGGTGCTTGCCCGCTTCCAGGCAAACCACGTCAATACCCTTTTGCGCCAGTTCGTTCGAAACGGTGCCTCCGCCGGCGCCGGAACCGACCACTACAACGACGGATGAATCATTCAGTGCATATTGCCTGCTCATGAGCTGTCCGCCGGCAGCCAGTCGATGTCATTGAAGCCGCGGTCTTTATAGCCTCCATACTCGACGGATGAGCCGGGATAGCCGATGTGTTTCCAAATTGACGGGTGGTTGTAAATCCGTGGGAGGACCTGGCCCTGGATCGCTGCGAAATACGGTTGGTTATCAATTCCCTGCATCGCTGCGAGTTGAGCCTCCGCCTTCGCCGTGAAAAATTCACCGCCGGTGGCTGTATCGAGCTCTGACAGGGCCTGGTCCAGGGCGCTCCTGAGCTGGGAGTCGGTAGCCGCTGCAGACAGGATCGAGTCCGTGATTTCGGTGTAGACATTCCCGGGTACATCATGGGGGCAAAGCTGTCGGGCCATCCCGGCAAGCGCTGCCTTGGCAGAATCCTGGCTGGCGGCCTCGGCCCAGGCCCTGGCAGCAGTGAACATCGACACGGAAAGGCCGCTTGCGGCAGCGCCTGATCCCAGGATGACGGCCATCAGGAACCGGCGTCGCATGGTGTTATGGCTTGAGATACTGGCGTCCCTCTGCTTTCAGGTATGCATTTAACCCTAGTCGATGGTTGCCCTTGCTGCAATACAGCCCGTTATCCAGATTCCCCATTCGACATACTATTCCTTTGGTCTCAACAGAAATTTGAAATCCGTGCCGTATTCTTCGTTGAATTCCTCGTGGCGTTCATCCATCAGCTCCAGAGTCTGCCACTCGTAACCCTGCAGGATCCATTCGGGTGTCACGTATTTCTCGCCACCGGGCCGTCGTTCACTTTGCGTACCTCGGTCGCCACATCAGGAAGCGTGTCGGGATCATTCTGAAAGTGGTAGGCGACAGCGTGTTTGGGCTGGGTCAAGGCCGTTTTTTGATTCCTTAATCACCACGCGGTTACCTTACCCCCATATTCGCGGGTATGATTGTGCCCAGCGAAAAGTGCGGGGTTTAATGGTCCAACAGTCCATCAAAAAGATTGTCGTTGTGGGGGGCGGAACTGCCGGTTGGATGGCGGCATCCGGCCTGGCAAAATTCCTCGAGGGGTCCGGCACCCGCATCGATGTCATCGAATCTTCATCCATCGGCACGGTTGGGGTTGGAGAGGCAACGATTCCCACCATCGTTGGCTTCAACCAGTATCTGGGCCTGGACGAGCCGGATTTCATGCGGCGAACCCAGGCCACGTTCAAACTCGGTATTCGGTTCGATGACTGGGCAGGTCCGGGGTCCAGTTTTCTGCACCCCTTTGCCAACTATGGCGTGCCATTGAACGGGATTCCCTTTCAGAATATGTGGCTTCGTGCCCGGCTTGCCGGGGATGACACCCCAATGGCGGATTATTGCCTGCCAAGCGTATTGGCCCGGACCGGCCGTTTTGCACTGCCGCCACCCGACAACACGAATCCCCTGGGTGAATTCGGCTACGCCTACCAGTTCGATGCGACGCTGTATGCCGGGTACCTGCGAGAATACGCCGAACGCCGGGGCGTTCAGTGCAAGGACGCCCGTGTTCTCGAAGTCAACGTGCGTTCCGGCGACGGTTTTGTAGAGTCCCTGTCACTGGATTCCGGAGAATGTATCGAAGGAGACCTTTTTGTCGATTGCAGTGGCTTCCGTAGCTTACTGGTTGGCCAATGCCTGGAGGCCGGGTTCGAAGACTGGAGCCACTGGCTGCCTGCAAACCGGGCGCTGGCCGTTCAGAGCGAATTGGTCGAACCACCCGAACCGTTCACGCGGTCAATTACCCGCGAGGCGGGCTGGCAATGGCATATTCCTTTACAGCACAGGGTGGGCAACGGGTATGTTTTTTGCAGTGAATACCAGGAGGAAGAACAGGCCCGTGAAACACTGTTGAAGAATATCGCAGGCAATCCGCTGGGCGAACCCAGGTTGCTGTCATTCCAGACCGGTATGAGGGAAGTTTTCTGGAAGAAAAACTGCGTGGCCCTGGGTCTGGCCGCAGGTTTCATGGAACCACTGGAATCCACCAGTATCGCCCTGATCCAGGCAGGTATTCGCCTGCTTCAGGCTTTTTACCCTTCGCATGGCTTTCGGCAGTGTGACATCGACGAAGCCAACCGGCAGGGAAGGGAAATCTATGAGCAGATGAGAGATTTCCTGATCCTGCACTACAAGCTCAATCGGCGGGTCGGGGATGCTTTCTGGGATGACTGCAGGGGAATGGATATACCCGATGCGCTCGCACACAAACTGGCGGTATATCAGAGCCGTGCATACCTGGTGGAATATGGCACCGAACCGTTCAAGGATGGAAGCTGGCTGTCCATGTATGCGGGCTTCGGGGTTGAACCGGAAAGTTTTGATTCCCGGGCAAACCATATGAGCGAGACAGATTTGCGGAAATCGCTGGATCAGATGAAGACCATCATCAGCAACGCCGCAAATCTTGCGCCGGTACATGCATCATTTTTGCAAGGCTATTGCCAGGGCAAGTGAACCTTTGCATTCAACCCCAGGGTCACTGCTCGCCGGAATAGTGAGAATCCAGGAACGTGCGCAACTGGGTCGCCCAGCCCCGGAAAACCCTGCGGGCATCCGCGGTATTGCTGGCGCGGTTAGTCCATCTCATTACGCTTCCGGGATTACGGGCGGACTGCCGGTCGAGCGCCCGGCCGATGATCTGTCCGCTGACCGAGTCATACAGCTCGATGTAAAGCGTGGCCGCACCACTGTCTGCTGTAAACGAGGTGGAACGTCCCGGAGTCATGGTGTCAGGCGCCGTGATGTCGAGATCGATGATTGCAGCCCGGATCAAAAGCACGTCGTAATCGGGTTCGGTGACGACTTCGAAACCGTCATCGGCTTCCAGCACTTCGATAAACACGGAGTTGAACAGTTCTGATACGCCGGTTTTTATCCGTTCCATGTCGTTTGCACTGATCCGTGTTCCACGGGTGCCACGACGCTGGTCACGCTCCCAGCCGCTGCGGAAAGCAACGAAGGTTTCAAGCATCATCACTCGTTTGAAAACGCTGAAGTCGGCGTTCGGATCCACGTAGGCCTTCGCTACTTGCGAGTCATCCACCGGCACCAGGTTTTCGAACTGTGGATTGGAATCATCGCCAAAGGCAATTTGTGTAAACAGCACGCAGGCCAATAAAGCTGTCAGGCTGAGAATCGCATTTTTCAATGGTTTGAACATGGTTGCCTCCCAAAGGATTAATGGATCGATCACGCGGCTCGGCGCCCAAGTTTACTGCATTTTTGCGTAAGTGACGGAAGACAAAGCCCTAATCTTGACGAGCCAGCAGAAAATGCCGAAGCTTGGCCGGTGGCTCACAATGTTTTTTTTAACGGGGTACGTACTGTCCTGGCCGTAAGCCTCCTTCCTGTCAGCGTGGCGGGAGGAGTTTATGCGGCCTGGCGTGCCATGGTGGCCGGTGTCGACCCGGAGATGACCGTGTTCCCGATCAGCATTGCCAGCCTGGTGCTGGTGGCAGTCATGGAGCGCATTCTTCCCTACCGACGTGAATGGAACCGGTCGCACGGCGATTTGCGCACCGATTCGTTGTATTTCGTGACCCAGATAATCGTCGGCGGTTTGATGGCCCCCTTGCTGGGTGTATTGACGATTGTGATTGGCGGCTGGCTATCGGAACTTTTCGGGAGTTCACTGTGGCCGGTCCACTGGCCGGTGCCCGCCCAGGTTGTACTGGCATCCGTCATCAGGGAATTTTTCGATTACTGGGCGCACCGGGCCATGCATCGTTACGATTGGTTGTGGCGAATGCACGCCACCCATCACAGTGCGAAACGCGTTTACTGGCTCAATGCCATCCGGGCCCATCCAGGAGAGATTGCGTTCCGTTTCAGCCTGGTCTGGGTTTTGCCGCTGGCCGTGCTGGGGGTGCCGAAAGACGTGCTTGCGCTCGCCACGGTTGCCGCGGTTGTAGCGGATGCCTTCCAGCATGCCAACATTGCGATCCGTCTGGGTCCGCTAAGCTGGCTCTTCAGCGTCGGTGACCTGCATCGCTGGCATCATTCCCGCCAACGTGCAGAGGCGGATTCAAATTACGGTAACGTCTACATCTTCTGGGACGCAGTGTTCGGTACACGTTTTTTGCCCAGGGATCGCAAACCTCCCGCCGAAGTAGGCATCGACGGCCTGGAGGCGTTTCCGGACGGATTCTTTGCGCAGTGGATTTCGCCGTTCCGCTGGGCTCGCATCAAACGAGAGAGTACGGGTTTACCACGCTCCTAGTACTCGTTCTGCGGCAAGCCATCGGTAATTTCGTAATAGTCGCCTTTTTCCGCTACGAAAATATGCAGGGCCATCCGGGTTTCCGTCGGCGTATCGAAAGCACCCAGTGAAATACCGAGCCAGTCGTGCTTTTCGCGGTCAACGGGATCGAAGAACAGCGGAGATCCGCATTCGTAACAAAACCCGCGCCTGACTTTTTCGGAGGAGCGGCACCACTTCAGGTTTTCAGCACCGCGAACGGTCAGAGCCGAACGTTTCACTTCAGTGCTTGCGAGGTAATGGCCGGTCCATTTCCGGCACTGGACGCAGTGACAGGCCTCGCCCTCACCAAGCTTGCCCTCAACTTCGAATGTGACTGCGCCGCACAGACAAGAACCCTTGTGCATGGTGCCTCCCGTTACTCTTAACCTGTATCGATTTCATTTTCGAGCAACTCCAGGGTGCCGTCCACTGCTTTGCTCAAAGGCTCGATGCCCCGGATATCATTCATGAGCGGTAAGCGGTTAGAATCGAGTCTCCCGAAACGGAATATTCACA
>JARFQZ010000221.1 GCA_029287515.1 Lysobacterales bacterium | reverse complement strand
GGGAGTTCTGGATGATGCGCAGCAAACTGTCAGGCAATTGATGGACGTTGACGATGAGTCCTCTTCTGCCCCATTCGATACCGGTGACTGACTCGACGCAGGAAATAGCGGGCTGGCGAAAACGTTTCGAACCCGTTCTCGGGGAATACCTGCCTGCTGAATCACGAGACCCTTCCCTGCTGCACAGCGCGATGCGGTACTCATCGCTGGCCGGAGGCAAGCGTATACGGCCTGTGCTGGTTTATTACGCCGGAAAGGCTCTCGGCATGCCACCAAAATCGCTCGACCCTATCGCTGCGTCCATAGAATTCATCCACGCATATTCCCTGATCCACGATGACCTTCCTGCCATGGATGATGATGATCTCAGGCGTGGCCGTCCAACCTGCCATAAAGCGTTCGATGAAGCGACAGCCATCCTGGCAGGTGACGCCTTGCAAGCCCTGGCTTTCGAAGTGCTGGCGAGGGAACTGCCCCGGGCAAATTCAAAAAGCCTGGATGTTATTCACACCATTGCCAGCGCCTGTGGCTCGGTGGGCATGGCCGGTGGACAAGTGCTGGATCTCAGCGCCGTAGGCCGGAAAATCAGCGAGTCGGAACTCACCACCATGCATCAGCTCAAGACCGGAGCACTGATCAGGGCTTCAGTAACCACTCCGGGAATCATGTCTGGCGCCGACAAAGAAACGATTTCCCATTTCTCATCTTATGGGGACTGCATCGGTTTGGCTTTCCAGGTTCATGACGACATCCTCGACGTGACCGGGAACTCCGCCGTCATCGGTAAAAGCACCCTGGCGGATGTAGCACTCAACAAGCCGACTTTCCCTTCAATCATCGGAATGGAAAAATCCATCAAGAGGGCCCGGGATTTGCGCGATGAAGCCATTTCCCACTTGCAGCATATCGAGGGTGATATCAGCGCGCTCACTTGGCTCGCTGACTACGTGGTCTCCCGCGACCGATAGCTTCCGGCCCACTGCGCGGTTAAAATAGATCCCCATGAATGAGCAGCAATACCCATTTTTGAGCTCCATTGGCTCGCCGGCCGACCTGAGGCAACTCGACGAGGAGTTATTGCCCCAGGTAGCGGATGAGCTCAGGCGTTACCTGATTCAGTCGGTAGCCACCAGTGGCGGCCATTTTGGCGCCGGACTGGGCTGCGTGGAACTCACCGTGGCGCTGCATTACCTGTACGAAACGCCGCATGACCGGATTGTCTGGGACGTAGGTCACCAGGCATATCCGCACAAGATCCTTTGTGAGCGCGCCGGCAGCATCACCACGATCAAGCAGAAGCAAGGACTTGCACCCTTCCCCAAGCGTTCGGAAAGTGAATACGACACATTCGGAACCGGTCACTCATCAACTTCCATCAGCGCCGCGCTGGGAATGGCCGCAGCTTCTGATTTGCAGGACGAAAACCGCAAATGCGTAGCCATCATCGGTGATGGCGCAATGACGGCGGGGATGGCTTATGAAGCGCTCAACCACGGAGGAGACCTTGACTCCGACCTGCTGGTGGTATTGAACGAGAACCAGATGTCGATATCCCCCAATGTGGGCGCCATGACGAAAATGCTGGGGCGGCTGATGAGCGGCCCGACCGTAACCGGTATCAGGGAACGGGGCAAAAAGATGATGCACCGCGATTCGCGCACGTGGCGGTTCATGAGCCGCTGGGAAGAGCATATCAAGGGCATGGTCATGCCAAGCACCTTGTTCGAAGAATTGGGGTTCAATTATCTTGGCCCGATAGACGGCCATGATATTCCAACACTGGTCAGGACCATTCGCACGGCCCGCGACGTTCCCGGACCCAACCTGCTTCACATCATCACCGAGAAAGGAAAAGGCTACAAACCCGCCGAGAAAGATCCCGTCAAGTACCACGCCGTGGGGCCTTTCGATCCCGAGAAGGGAGTCGTTGCCAAAACGCCTGACGAGAAACCCCGGCCAACATACACTGACGTCTTTGGAAAGTGGGTTTGTGACATGGCCGAGAAGGACCAGCGCCTTTTGGCCATCACACCGGCAATGCGTGAAGGCTCAGGGCTGGTAGAGTTTCATGAGCGTTTCCCGGAGCGCTATTTCGATGTAGGGATTGCCGAGCAACACAGCGTGACGCTGGCGGCAGGCATGGCCTGTGAAGATGCCCACCCGGTGGTGGCGATCTACAGCACATTTCTGCAACGGGCTTACGACCAGCTGATCCACGACGTTGCATTGCAGGACCTGCCGGTGTTGTTCGCCATAGACCGGGCCGGACTGGTCGGACCCGATGGCCCGACCCATGCCGGCAGCTTCGACCTCAGTTTTCTGCGCTGTATTCCCGGCATGGTCATCATGGCGCCGGCCGATGAAGACGAATGCCGCCAGATGCTTTACACCGGATTCCGGCACCGCGGTCCTGCCGCCGTGCGGTACCCTCGCGGCCGGGGCCCGGGCGCTGACGTCCAGGAAAAGATGACGGCCATTCCGCTGGGTAAGAGCATCACGCTTCGGCAGGGAAGCAGGCTGGCCATTCTGGCCTTCGGCAGCATGGTCGAGCCCTGCAGAGCCGTGGCCGAGAAACTCGATGCAAGCCTGGTCAATATGCGGTTTGTCAAACCACTGGACCGCGAAGCCATTCTTT
Source organism: Lysobacterales bacterium (assembly GCA_029287515.1). Classification (GTDB taxonomy): domain Bacteria; phylum Pseudomonadota; class Gammaproteobacteria; order Xanthomonadales; family SZUA-36; genus JAHEFT01. The sequence continues at coordinate 592 of JARFQZ010000221.1, read as the reverse complement.
CTGCCGCCGGACGTCATACCCATATCGTGACGGTTGAGGAAAATGCCATTGCAGGTGGAGCCGGCAGCGGCGTCAATGAACTCCTGGCCTCGGAAGGCATATCGGCCGATATTCTCAACATCGGCCTGGGCGACGACTACATACAGCACGCGACCCGCGAAGAGTGCCTGCACCAGGCCGGTCTCGATAGCGAAGGCATCCTGGCGAAGATCAATCGCCGGTTTGGCGGTCTGGATCAAAAGCCGTTAGATCTCGAACCATCCGGTACGTCAGGTTAATCCTCAGACTTGCGGTTCGGCGAGTCTTTGGCAAGGAATGCTGGAACCGGCTTTGCGACTCGCCTTTCATCACCAGCAAACTGCCGTGTTGTAATACCAGGGCTATGGACCGCTGCCCTTTTTCCCTGACCAGGAATCTGCGTTCCGCCCCAAAACTGAGCGATGCGATCGTGGGCTGGTGACCCAGTTCCTTTTCGTCGTCACTGTGCCATCCCATGCTGTCGCTGCCGTTTCGGTAGGCATTCGCCAATACTGAATTGAAGGTTTCACCCGTGAAGGATTCGAGCCGGTGTTTCAGTTTTTTCAACAGCGGG
>JARFQZ010000191.1 GCA_029287515.1 Lysobacterales bacterium | reverse complement strand
TTGATTTAAATGGTGCCGGCAGGGTGACTCGAACACCCGACCTACGCATTACGAATGCGTTGCTCTACCAGCTGAGCTATGCCGGCACTGGGAAGGGCGCAAAGTATATTCAAAACGCCCTGTATACACAATACCGGGGGTAAATTCCTACCGATAAATATCAGCTTTCTGACACTTTGTAATTCCCTTCTCCGATTTCGCCAATCCACTGATTCGACGAGAATTCTCCCTGGGCAATAGCAGGAGAGAACCCACATGAAGAAGCCAGGCGGATATTTGGAATCGGGCTTTTCTTTTATTGAGCTGTCAGTGGCCACTGCCATTTTCTCCATGGGGCTGGGCAGCGGTGTCTTCAGTTCATAACGCACCCTGCCGTTTCGGGTCATCGATAGCCGCTTTGTGGATACTGCCGGCCTGGTGATATAACGACACAGTCGTTCAAGCTTGGAACACTCATTGGCCTTGGTGGGCTCAGAGTTTGATATTGAGTATGAACAGGTGATTGACCAGGTCCGGCAGGCCCCGGATTCGATTGTGGTTATACATGTAGCCGGTTTCGATGGTTCTCAGTCCAATGTCGAAACCCAATCCGGCAAAAGCCCGGGATTGAGCGTAACCTGACTGCGCCCAGGATGTATCTCTCAGGTTGTAAAAAACTTCAGCCCCCAGGATCAGATTGATGTCCTGGTTTGACTTGAATGGGGCATCGAGCCGGACTTGCTGGCGCAGGTGAACCCCGGTCCCGTCTCGCTCGTTGATGAATCGCTGTTCCAGCCGGGTGCGGGATTTCAAAGTCGTACTGCCCCAGTAGTACATATTCCAGTTGATCTGCTGCCAAAGCCTGTGCTCGTTGCGGGTCCCGGCATTCCTGACGTCGGTGTAGTAATAGGCGTATCCGCCCCAGAATGTCACCTTGCTGTTCATCCGCCACGCGATCCCGGGCCGGACAATAAACTGCCCGACACCGTCCAGGCGGTCAAAATAACGGCCCTGGACCTGCAGTCCATATCTCCATGGCCCGGGTTGGTCACCGGTGCTCAAAGTGCCGGACTTCGACGCGATCAGCCAGGCACCCCATTCATTCTCCGCCGCGTCGGTGCCCGGTGAACTCAACGCCGTGCAAACAAGGAAAAGAAAGCGGCCGCGTTTCCGCGCATGCCCGGTCCGGCTTCGCCACAGCAGCATGGCGCTGAGCATGGCGTAGAAAGCCACCGCACCCATTACCATGGCTCCCGGGCGGCCACGTACAACTCGCCTAGCGTGAAGTACGCCGCAGAGGCGAGCAACAATGCCGTGGCTATCATGGCGCAGACAAACTGGAAAAAGGCATAATACCGTTGGGCAGGCGGGACATCGATCTCATATTTAGTGAAATGCTGCAGCTTGGTTTTCGTGGCCGGGTAACGCGCTTCCACGTCCGCAGGACGCCAGCCCGGACCTTTGAACCAGATTCTTCGCTTGTCCAGCCACCGTTCCGCGCGCCAGGCATCCTGCAGCGTGCTCCAGTACACATGCGGGCGGCCCAGAGCGGGTTATAGCTGTGGAGCGGTTTTCGGATGCCGTAGATACACGGCTCTCCGGGTAACTCGTCCTGGAAACTGCCGAAGATCCGGTCCCAGATCACCAGCATGCCGCCGTAGTTGCGGTCGATGTAGATGGCGTTCTGGGCGTGGTGAACGCGGTGGTTCGAAGGCGTGATCAGGACCCATTCCAATGGCCCCAGGCGGTTGATGTGTTGCGTGTGCACCCAGAACTGGTAAACCAGGTTGATCGCGCCGGCGGCCAGCAGAATCTCCAGCGGAATCCCCAGCACCAGCCAGGGCAGGTAAAAAATGAAGCCGAAAACGCCGCTGCCGGACTGGCGCAGCGCCGTGCCCAGGTTGTAGTCCTCGCTCTGGTGATGCACCACGTGGGCCGCCCAGAATAAGTTGGCCTCGTGACTGATGCGGTGAAACCAGTAATAGGAAAAATCGTAAGCCAGGCCCGCCAACCCAATGCCGAGCAGGCCGCGAAACCGGCTGATGCTCCCCAGCGAAATGCTGGCGATGGTGTCCGCGATCCGGTAGTTGTTGCGCCCGCGCAGCAGCCTGTAGACCCACTCGATCAGTATCAGCGCAATGAAGACCGGAATGGCATAGAGGATGATCTGCATGATCCTATGCTAACGGAGCTTGCTGATCGGTGAAACTCCGGGAATGGATATACACCACAGGCCTGACCAGCATAGAAAACACCGGAATCGGAAATTATGGACTTTGACTGTCAGTTTTGTTTTTCAGACAGCTCTGCGCTGGCCTCCATCGGGGGAGGCTGAATTTTTTTCATCTCACGCGCGGCTACCCGTGCGGGCAGCGGAATATACCCATCCTTGACGACGATCTGCTGACCCTGTTTTGACAGGATCATCTTGAGGAACTCCATGGTTAAAGGATCAATCTCTTCGCCGGGTACCTTGTTGATGTAGATGTAAAGGAACCGGGAGAGCGGATATTTTCCACCCAGCGTGTTCTCTGGCGTGGGTTCCACGAAGGGGTTCCCGGTGCCCGGCGACAAGGGAATCGCCCTGACCGATGACGTGGCATAACCGATGCCCGAGTACCCGATTCCGTTGACCGAGGTGCTCACCGATTGAACGACGGACGCAGAACCCGGTTGCTCATTGACCGTATTCTTGAAATCGCCATTGCATAGCATGTGCTGCTTGAAGTAGCCATAGGTACCGGAAACGGAATTTCGGCCGTAAATCTGGATGCTGCGTGACGCCCACGGGCCCTGCAGGCCCAGCTGTCCCCAGCTATCAATGGATTCACTCGCACCGCAAGTGCGAGTCGTTGAAAAGATCGCGTCAACCTGCTGTAGCGTCAAGCCATCGATCGGGTTGTCCTTGTGAACGAACACGGCCAGCGAATCGATCGCGACCGCTATCAAAGTCGGCTTGTAACCGTACGATTCCTCGAATGAACTAACCTCGGTATCCTTCATCAGGCGGCTCATTGGGCCAAGGTTTACGGTGCGCTCCGCGAGGCCGATCGGGGCTGTTGAGGAGCCGGGCGCCTGGACCTGCACGTTGACCAGGGGGTACGCGCGCTTGAATTCCTCTGCCCACAAGGTCATCAGGTTGGCCAGTGTGTCGGAGCCGATACTGGAAAGATTGCCCGAGATACCACTGATTTTTTGATAGTCCGGCAGGTCTTCGTCGACCTGGATTTTAGCCATAGAGGTCGTCACGAACAGCAGCAGGACAACGCAGGCAATCATTTTGTGATGGATTTTCATCGGAGGAACCCTGAAGTTACTTCACTAGGCACAGTATATCTAGTTTGGTGGGGCGATATGACATTCATATTACGCTCCCGGACAAATTATCTCAGCATGTAATCCAGGGGTCGAGTCTTTCTAATAATCACCCCCAGCTGTTGCTGATCCGGGCGAAAACCTTCAGTCATACTGGTATAATGTTGGCCCGTTAAGCTGATGAATTACCGGTAATTTGACAGTTGAACACATGGAACTCCATTCACTCGAAACCGATCCCGAATACATCGCCTTACAGACCGAACTCGTTCACCTTCAGACACACATTGCGGAAACGGGCGGGCGACTCCTGATTCTGTTCGAAGGCCGTGACACCGCCGGCAAAGGTGGCGGTATCATGAGGTTCGTACGTTTCCTCAACCCGCGACATTACCGCATCGTCGCCCTGGCCAAACCCACCGAGGTCGAGCAGGGACAATGGTTCTTCCAGAAATACCTGAAGCATCTTCCCGATCCTGGTGAAATCGTATTTTTCGACCGTTCCTGGTACAACAGGGCCGTGGTGGAGCCGGTTATGGGTTTCTGCACACTGGAAAAACACGAAATTTTCATGAACGACGTCGTTACCGTGGAACAGGCTCTGATTAAAGACGGCATTCGCATCATCAAATTCTGGTTTTCGATCGAACGCCCGGTACAGCAGAAACGCCTGAACAAACGGCAGACCAACCCCCTGCATATGTGGAAAATGAGCACGGTGGATGCGGTTGCCCAGCAAAAATGGGAAGACTACACGGAATACAAATCCAAGATGTTCCTTCGAACCTCAACACCGTCAAGTCCCTGGGTCGTGATCAACGGAAACCACAAGGACACAGCGCGTAAGGAGGCTATGCGATACGTCATTTCCAGGATGGACTATCCGAAAAAGGGCACTGCGGCAATGCAGGTCGAACCGGACCCTGACATCATTCAGGTCCTGCACAACCGGGAAGACGCGGAGCTTTACCTGGCAACGCACCGGAATCACTAGTGGCCGGCGATCAGGTCACCGGGTTGACTACGGTTTCGGCTTTCGTTTCAATAAAGTTGTCCCACAAATTACGAGCTCTTTCGAGTTCTCGAACGTAGTCGGAAAACTCCGTGAGCAAGGTGAGCAACAGCGTGGTGAACTTGATCGGACGGACGCTGGAATAGAGATCATCCACTGCGCTATGAGTCGAGTAAGTCAGCAACTCCTCCAGATCCCTCAGTAAGGTGCTGATGTTGGGGTCACCACGGCCTGACTCCCACTCTGACATCTGCAATTTCACCATTTCGCGCTGGATCTCATTAAATTTACGCAGAGTCTGCCGGGTCTCAGGGGTCAACTGCTCATGAGCATTGAGGACGTGCTGACGAGCGGTACTGACAATCGTTTCAACGGTCTGAAACAGGTCCTGCTGGCAGGCCAGAGCTTCCAGGTGACCCAGCAACCGGCCATCCACCTCGGGCTGGACACGCTTGAGCACCCGAACGAAGATCAGTTCCTTTCGCTCGCAACTCTGTTGCAGATCACCGATCTGACGCCGGGCGAGATCCAGCGAATCGCGGTCGCCTTCCAGCAGCCCCCGAATGGCCAGGTCGGCGCAGTCGGAACACTCTTTCAGCAGCTCCGACATCTGCGTCTTGAGCAGGTGAACCTGATGTTCAAAAGCCGTTGAATCGCGCGCACGGGCCTTCTGGTCGCGAAATGATTTCGTGCCGTGGTAACGATGCGTGTAGTACAGCGCCAAGCCGACCATGATGATCAGCAGCGCCAGCGCAAGCCCGCCGAACGTGCTGAGAAGCACGGCAAAAAAAGCGGCGATCAGGAAGGCGATAATGGCCGTCAGGAACCAGCCGGACAGCACGCTCAGCACGCCTGCAACGCGATAGGCTGCACTGTCGCGGCCCCAGGCCCGATCCGCCAGCGATGTACCCATGGCCACCATGAAACTCACGAAGGTCGTGGAGAGCGGGAGCTTCAGCGAGGTTGCAATGGCAATCAGGATGCTGGCCACAGCCAGATTGACTGATGCGCGCACCAGGTCAAAGGCCGGCGCGTCGCGGAGCGTGACGGCCTGGTCCTGGCGTTCGAAACGGCCGGCAATCTCTGTGTTCCACTGGCTCGGGGTCAGCCTTTCCAGCGTATTGCCCGTGGCGATGAACGCGCGAACCAGCCCGCGTGACACTGGACCCGGGCGAAACCGTTCCGCACCCTCATCCTGGCGACCCAGTGTCACTTCGGTCTGGGTGACTGAGCGTGCCTTGGAAGAGACCCACAACGTGACCGCCATGACGATACCCGCGCCCAGCAAATACAGGTTGTTGCCCCGCACCGGCTCTCTGAGTGATTCCATCAGGAAACTCTCGGGCTCGACTCCGCTGGCTGACCACGCCTTCCATGACTCCAGGCCGGCCAACGGCACACCGATGAAGTTCACCAGGTCGTTGCTTGCGAAAGCCATCGCCAGGGCGAACGTACCCGCCAGAACAACAAAGGCTAATGGGTTTTTACCCAGGCGCTGGATACCGCCAGCTAAGACCAGGCAGACAAAAAAAGTCGCCATGAAAAAGTAGAGCGTGTTTTCCTTCACGAAGTCCTGGGTTTCGAGCGTGATGAAAGAAGCACCTTTCAACCCCTTGATGAACAGAAAGTAGGTAATGGCCGACAGCGACAGAGCGCTCCAGATTACCCGCACACCCGCCGTGCGACGGGTTTCAGAAAAAGTGAATACCAGCCGGGAAAAGAACTGGATGATTGTCCCCATCATGAACGCGACAATCACGGATAACCCAATGCCGACAATAATCGCCAGGGCCCTCCCGCCATTGATGAATTCCATGAACGGCGGCGCATTCGGATTGTGGATCGAGTGCAGAATGGCCACGGCGGTTGCCGCCCCCAGCAACTCGAAAACGATGGAAACCGTGGTGGACGTAGGCAAGGCAAATGTATTGAAAAAATCTAGCAGCAGCACATCCGCAATCATTACCGCCAGAAAAACCACCATCACGTCGGCGAAGGTGAACATCTCAGGATTAAAAATACCTTTTCGGGCCACTTCCATGATGCCTGAGGAGAACAACGCACCCACCACCACGCCCAGGCTGGCGACGATCAGAATAGTCCGGCGAGTAGCCACCCGGCTGCCTATAGCCGAGTTTAGAAAGTTCACCGCATCGTTACTGACGCCAACACTCAGGTCGATCAGCGCGAGAACAAAGAGCACTATGATTGCAATTGAGAAGAAATCCACAAGATCCACCCAGCGAGTGCAATCCAGTCTAATCCTGCATTATTTCAGTTTTGTTACCGTGACCCGGCTACTTGACGGTGATCAGGATTCGGCCCCGGGGGGGAGAAGTTCGACCTGTTGGGATACACGCGATGGATGATCTGGCGAATGATGGCTGTTTGATATAAATGGTGCCGGCAGGGTGACTCGAACACCCGACCTACGCATTACGAATGCGTTGCTCTACCAGCTGAGCTATGCCGGCACTGGACAGGGGCGCAAAGCATATTCAAAACGCCCTGTATGCACAATACCGGGGGGAATTCTTACTGAAATAAATCCGGTTCCTGACGCGCCACGCAGCGATTTGCCAATGACTCCAATCTCATGTTTGCGGGAAAATTTTGTGCAGGCAAAAGAAGGAGGAAATCACGGTGAAGAGGCTGTACCGAAGTTTTCAGATGGGTTTTTCATTCATCGAGCTGTCAGTTGCCACCGCCATTTTTTCCATGGGTCTGGGCAGTCTTTCCCTGATGATGCTTGCAGCGATACTGGGCACAGCGGAGGCACGCCACCACACGATCGCCTCCAGCCAGGCCGAATCCATGGCAGAAATGATTGCGATGAGTTCAGATGCCTATGGACATTACATTTTTCCGGCGGGGGAACCGGCTGGAACCTGTAACGAGGAAGCCTGTCCGCCCGGTAGCATGGCCGCGGCAAACCTGGCGCAATGGCTGCAGACCCTGCGCGATGAATTACCGGGAGGTGATGGACTGGTTTGCCGGGACAGTACACCCGGAGATGGCGGACCGGAAAACCCATCCTGCGATGGTTCGGGCCCGTTGGTCATCAAGATATTCTGGGAAGAATCTCGTCACAGTCAGTCCGCGGAAGGTGTTATGCGGCGGGTCGTCTCGAGGCTTCCCTGGTGATCTCTCCACGTTCCGATATGAATCTCGGCAGGCAACTGGCCGGCATGAGTCTGCTGGAACTGATGATTGCCCTTGCCCTGTCCGCTCTGTTGCTGCTGGGCCTGGTTCAGATCGCCTCGGCTGCTGCAGCATCTACCCGTTTGCAGCGCAACCAGGCGCATCTGCAGGAGAATGCAAGACTGGCCATCACGGTTATCTCCCGATATGTGCGAGAGGCCGGTTATAACCCTGAGCCGTGGGACCCCGGCCGTGAATTGTCGGGCCTGCCCGATGGCAATGCCGATTCGGTGACAGGCAAAAGCGACCGCCTGGCGGTAAGAAGCTGGTCTGACCTCAACTGCTTTGACAACCGCAATGCCGTACTCAATGCACTGGGGCAACCGGCATTTTTCATTCGGGACGTGACATTCGACCTCAATTCAAGCAGAGGGCTCACCTGGCAATGCCGTTATGGCCCTTCCGAAGCTGAAATGGTGACACAAATACGTCGCCAGGGGCTGGTTCAGAATGTCGATTCGTTCCAGGTGCTGTACGGCGAAGACTCGGACGATGACGGTCTTGTCGACCGGTGGGTGAAAGCCGGTCAGTGGGAAACACCCGGCCGGATCCTGGGAATGAGGTTTGGCCTGCTTCTCAGCAGTGAGGACAAAGTCGCCGAAAAAGAGAACCATCAATTTATGGTCCTGGATACAGCGCTGAAAAAGCAGGCCGATGGCAGGCTCCGCCGGGTATTTGAATTTGCCGCCGCCATACGCAGCAGGACGGAATGAAAAACCGCGGGATCGCGCTACTGGCCGGATTGGCATTACTTGCCGCGGTAAGCATGCTGGCTGTCCTTGCGGCATCCGGAACACTGTTACAACGCAACATGGCAACCAACTTCCGGGAAGGTTCATTGGCATTCGAAAACGCCGCTGTTGCCGTCTCTTTTGCGAGAGCCTGGCTTGACAGCCGGCCAGCCTCGGAGCGTGAACCGGGTTGCATAAACAGCTGCATTTTGCCCGCCGGGATATACGACAATGGCGAGGCTGCGCTTCAACCGGAATTCGAAGGAATCGGCTGGTGGCGCGTCAATGCCTTTTCAGCCGGATACCATCCGGGAACTGCTACAACAATTGACGATTCCGACCTCGCGGCACGGTCTGCCTACTGGCTGATCGAAGAAGTACATTTTCAACCCGGCACGGAATCACAAAATCCGGCAGGCACCGGATACTACAGGATCCTCGCGCGGGGTGAAGGCCACAACCCGAATAATGTCGCGGTCCTAGAGGCTATCGTGGCAAGGCCCTGGGAAGGTGAAATCACACCAGGAGTATTCCCTCCAGGCTGGCCGGAAAGTCAATTTTGCCGGCAATTCAGTTCACAACAATCCTGCGGAGTGCTCTCTTGGCGCCGCAGACGATAAGGTCCCGCGCATTTACGCTGCTCGAAGTGGTCATTGCGCTGGCACTGATTGGCACCTTGCTGACCATAGCGATCCCGTCTTATCAGCGGTACGTGCAACGTACCCACCGCGCCGACGCGATCAGGCTCATTCTCGCCGCGGCTGATTGTCAGAACAGGATCAAGGCGCAGACCGGCTTTTTCGATACCACGCGCTGTGCGCCGGGCCCGGGTGAAGCCCGCTACTCGTTCAGCTATCAGCCAGCGAGCCAGGCACTCGCTGATCACTACAGCGTCATTGCAACCCCCCAGGGAAAGGACGACCAGTGCGGCGCTCTGGGGCTGGACCACACCGGGTCCCGGTCGATCAGCAATCCTGATGGCAGCGTTTCAAAATGCTGGGGCGGACGTTAGGCTTTTGTCTTCTCACTGCCTCGGCAGGGGAACTGCGTCCGGCACCGGCACAGACCAGCCCGCCTGCACAGCAGGCCGCTCCGCAATCCTCAGATACCAGGTCAGCACGTTGGGGTAGTCGTGCAGGTCTACCGTCTGAAATTCATGCCGCGCAACCCAGGGCCACGAGGCAATATCCGCAATAGTGTACTGTCCCGCCGCGATATACTCCTTTCCTTCCAGTTGGCTGTCTAGAACGCCGTACAGCCGATGGGTTTCCTTCTCGTAACGCGCCTCTGAATATTCTGACTTGCCCCGATGGAATTTCAGGTAGTGAAGAGCCAGGCCAAGCGTTGGCCCGAATCCACCTTTTTGCCACATCAGCCACTGGACAGTCTCCCAGTATTCTTCTGGTTCAGTGGGCAACAAACTCCCGGTTTTTTGCCCCAGATAGAGCAGGATCGCCCCCGATTCCATCAGGCTGATCCCGGTGTCACGGTCGAGGATGGCCGGGATTTTCTGATTGGGGCTTATGGCGGTAAATTCCGCGCTTCGCTGTTCACCTTCATTGATATTTACAGGGTGTACTTCGTAAGGAAGACCCAATTCTTCAAGGGCTATTGAGATTTTACGGCCATTTGGGGTGGCCCAGGTGTATAAGTCAATCATCAGCAAAGACTAGCATCCAACAGGCGTCAGTCACTTGAGGCAGGTCAGGAGCTGTTTTCGATGGATATCCTGAGTTCTCGGGGCAGAGCGAATTCGATGGTTTCAGGCCTGCCTGATATTTCCTCCGCGGTTCGGCCACCGGATTTTTTCAGCCGCTCGATCACACCCTGGACCAGGCTTTCGGGTGCCGATGCTCCTGCTGTGACACCCACAGCAGATATTTCCTCGAGCCATTCATCTTTGACATCCTCGGCGCCATCGACGAGGTAGGCATTGATCCCCTGTTTTTCTGCAAGCTCACGCAAACGGTTCGAATTGGAGCTGTTAACCGAACCGACAACCAGCATCAGGTTTACCCGCCGGGCCAGGTCCTTGACGGCGTCCTGGCGGTTTTGCGTGGCGTAACAGATATCATCGTGCTTGGGCCCCATGATCTTTGGGAATTTTCGCTGCAGTGCCCTGATGACCGCCTGCGTGTCATCCACCGAAAGCGTGGTCTGCGTAACGTATGCGATGCGATCGGGAAAAAGCACTTCCAGGCTTTCAACATCTTCCGGATTCTCAACCAGGAAAATCCGGTTTCCCTCCGCAGGACTTTCCAGCCACTGCCCCAACGTGCCCTCAACTTCCGGATGGCCTGCGTGGCCGATCAACACCACATCCCTGCCGGCTTTGCAATGCCTGGCTACCTCCATGTGAACCTTGGTCACCAGCGGACAGGTGGCGTCGAAAACACGGAGCCCCCGGTCGCCGCCAGCCAGCCTCACCGCCTTGGATACGCCATGGGCACTGAAAATCACGGTGGCATGGTCGGGCACCTGGTCCAACTCGTCGACAAACACTGCTCCGGCACGTGTCAGGCGGTCGACCACGAACCGGTTATGCACGACTTCATGCCTTACATAGATCGGCGCGCCGAACAGTTCGAGAGCGCGCTCGACTATCTCGATCGCCCGGTCCACTCCGGCGCAGAATCCACGGGGATTGGCTAAGAGGATTTCCATCAGTTCGCCTTCGCTTTCTTTCTGCTGATGAGCACGACATCGAGCAGGAGCAGTATGACGCCGCAGGTGATTGCTGAATCCGCTACATTGAACGCCGGATAATGCCAGCCCATGTAGTGGACATCGACGAAGTCCACGACGTAACCGAGTTGAACACGGTCAATCAGGTTGCCTATGGCCCCGCCGAGTATCAGCGAAAGTCCCAGGCCTGTAAGCCATTCCTCCCTCGGCAGGCGCAACAGCCAGACCAGCAGCGCCAGGCTCACTCCCGACGCGAGTACGGTAAAAAACCACCTCTGCCAACCGCCGGCGTCGCTGAGGAAACTGAACGCAGCTCCATAGTTGTGCGCAAGCGTCATGTTCAGCCACGAAAACACCTCGTACGGCCGGTAAAGCTCCAGGGCTTCGGTAGCCAATTGCTTGGTGTACCAGTCCGACAGGATGATAATTGCAGTCACCCCGAGCCATATCCAGGGGTATGGCGGGAAACCGGATGATCTTATGTCGTCGGACTGACTCATGTTTACGAACGGCTCACGCAATCTGCCGTTTTTCACCGGCACCGAAGATGTTTTCAACGCAGCGTCCGCAAATTTCCGGATGTTCCGGATCGGACCCTACATCTGCCCGGTAGTGCCAGCACCGAACACATTTTTCCTGCTCTGAGGGCGTGACGATCAAGGCCATGTCACCTTCTTCCAGCCGGTAACGCTGCGCATCTGCGGGAGCCGCTGCCAATGGGCCGACCCGGGCTTCTGACGTCAGCAATACGAACCTCAGTTCGTCGCCCATGGAGACCACGGCGTCCAGCAGATCACCGTCCAGCCAGACGTCCACCTCGACAGCCAACGAAGAGCCTGCTTTCCCTTCCTTTCGAACGGTTTCGATGGACTTGCTGACCGCGTCACGTACCTGGATTACACGCTTCCAGCGCAAGCGCTCCGCTCCGGCATTTTCCAGTTCGAACAAGCCCTCGTACCAGGTCTCGAGAAAAATGCTGTCACTGCGCTCACCGGGCACAAACTGGTGAATCTCTTCCGCCGTAAAACTCAGAACGGGTGCGATCCACCGGGTCATGGCCTCGAGCACGTGATACATCGCTGTCTGGGCTGATTTGCGGGCCCGGCTATCGTAACCCGTCGTGTACAGGCGGTCTTTAAGGATATCCAGGTAAAAGGCCCCCAATTCGAACGCGCAGAAGTTGTGCACTCTCTGGTAAACCTGCAAAAACTGGAAATCGTCATACGCCTGCTCCACCTGGCTTTGCAGCTGTGATGCACAGTCGACGGCCCAGCGATCCAGTGGCAGCATGTCGGCAGGCTGCAGCGCCTGGTCCGGGGTAAATCCATCAAGATTTCCGAGCAGGAACCGTGCCGTGTTGCGAATTCGGCGATAGGCGTCGGAAACCCGCTTCAGGATTTCATCGGAAACGGTCATCTCGCCGCGATAATCGGCAGCGGCCACCCACAGACGCATAACATCCGCACCCAGCGTGTTCATTACCTTCATCGGCGAAATGACATTGCCGAGGGATTTCGACATTTTTCGGCCTTCGGAATCGACGACAAAGCCGTGGGTAAGGACTTCTCGGTAAGGGGCATCGCCATGCATGGCCACCGAAGTCAGCAGCGACGACTGAAACCAGCCCCGGTGCTGATCCGAGCCCTCGAGGTAAATCTGGGCGGGTCTCTCCAGTTCGTCCCGCTCGTCCAGCACACAGCGATGCGAAACCCCGGAATCAAACCAGACATCAAGAATATCGGAAACCTGCTCATATTGAGCCGGATCGACACCGAGTTGGCTGTAGATTTCCCCGGAGTACCAGCAATCCACACCCTGATCTTCGACAATCGAAGCAATCCGTTTCATCAATTCAGTAGTGTCTGGATGCAACTCACGTGACTGGCGGTCTACAAACAGCGTGATCGGGACACCCCAGGTGCGTTGGCGGGAAATGCACCAGTCCGGCCGGTTTTCAATCATGCCGCGAATCCGGTCTTCGCCCCAGCCCGGTATCCAGTTCACACTGGAAATCGCATCCAGGGACTGCTGTCGCAGGCTTCCCTGTTCCATGCTGATGAACCATTGGGGTGTCACTCGGAATGCCGTGGGCGTCTTGTGCCGCCAGCAATGCGGATAACTGTGCTCAAACGATTCCACAAACAACAAAGTGCCGTTTTCCCGCATCACTTCGAGCACAGAATCGTTCGCCGCCCAAACCTTCTGCCCGGCAAATAGCTCCACGTGGTCCAGGTATCGTCCGTCTGCGCCAACCGGGTTGGTCACAGGCAGGTCGTACAATCGGCCCACCTGGAAGTCTTCTTCTCCGTGCCCCGGGGCCGTATGCACTGCACCGGTTCCCGCCTCGGTGGTTACGTGATCACCCAGGATGACCGGCACCTGCTTGTCGTAGAACGGATGCTGCAGGCGCATATGCTCAAGGGCGGAACCCGGTGCCGCACCCAGTTCAGTCACCTCTTCCATGCCGAGGCGTTCGGTCACTGTTTCAACGAGGTCACGCGCCAGGACAAGGGACACCGGCTGTTCGTTGACCCGGCCCGAGACCAGCACGTATTCCAGGTCCGCGTGAAGAGCAACCGCCTCATTGGCCGGTAAGGTCCAGGGGGTGGTGGTCCAGATGGGAATCCCCGCCTCGCCATCGGCTGGCGTGGCTTCGAACGCCGCAAACAGCGCTTCCCTGTCTACAGCGGCAAACATCACATCGATGGCTGGCGATGTCTTGTCCTGGTACTCGATCTCCGCTTCGGCCAGCGCCGACCCACAGTCGAAACACCAGTTGACGGGCTTCGCTCCCTGCAGCAGGTGTCCGCCTTCGATGATGGAGCTGAGCGCCCGGATCATGTCAGCCTCGTAGATGAAACTCTTGGTGGTGTATGGGTTGAACCAGTCGCCCAGCACGCCCATCCGCCGAAAGCCGGCACGCTGCAGGTCTATCTGCCGTTCTGCATAATCACGGCATTTCTGGCGAAAGGTGGCTGCGTCGACCTTGTGCCCGACCTTTCCCACTTTCTTCTCCACCTGCAGTTCAATCGGGAGGCCGTGGCAATCCCAGCCCGGCACATAAGGCGAGTGAAAACCGGCCATCAGCCGTGACTTGACCACCATGTCTTTGAGGATCTTGTTGACCGCGTGACCCATGTGGATATCGCCGTTTGCATAGGGGGGACCGTCATGGAGAAGCCACAAAGGCCGCTCCGCGGTCTGTTCCTGGATTTTCTGATAAAGCTCTGCGTCTTCCCAGGCTTTCACCATGCCGGGCTCGCGATTCGCCAGGTTGGCTTTCATCTTGAAAGCCGTTTTAGGCAGGTTTATCGTGTCTTTGTATTCCATTATTAGTCGCTATCCGTATGGGTTGTTGGGGCGTTCCGCCCGGGCCAGCAGTTCCCTGGC
>JARFQZ010000180.1 GCA_029287515.1 Lysobacterales bacterium | reverse complement strand
AAGACTTTGCTGCCGCCGACTCTGGCACCTGACTCTGACCCCATTTCTGGTTAAGCGAGGCTGTACCAGGTCCCACGTCCTTTGCCGTGACGCGCGAGATGCTGGGCATCGGTGAGAGTGCTCAAGTGGTCCTTGATCGTGTTCCGGTTTGCGCCAGTTAGCTTTGCTGCCTCGGCAACGGTAATACGCCCATGCTCACGCGCTAGCTCAAGAATCTGGACCGAGAGATCCGGCAGATCACCAAGCACAAGGCGCTCGCGCTCGATTTTTTTCTCAAGCCTTGCCTTCTGATGTTGCAGTGCCCGCAGGAAAAACTCCAGCCAGGGTTGCCAGTCAGGGTCTTTCTTTCCAAGGGTGGTCTGCGTGTTTCGAAGGGCGCGGTTGTATTCATCCTTGCTGCGCTCTATAACGCTTTCCTTGGAGCTATACGGTACATAATCGTACCCAGCGCGAAGAAGTAGGAGTGTTGTCAGTACACGAGAGAGCCTCCCATTTCCGTCTTGAAACGGGTGGATTGCCAGGAAAACCACCACAAAGATTGCGACAACGATCAGCGGATGGAGGTCGCTGTCCTCACCAGCGGTATTCGTCCACGCTACCAGTGCTTCCATTCGGCGGGGTGTATCAAAAGGCGTAGCAGTTTTAAAGACTATGCCGAGACTACGGCCTTCGCTATCAAAAGCCTCGACATGGTTTGGGTGGGTCTTGTAATGACCTCGGTGCCGCTCATCCTTTGAGGAATATGCGAGTAGCTGGCCATGCAATTGCTTGATGTGGTTCTCGGTCAGATCGATTTCGCTGAAACTGGAAAAGACCGCCTCCATCACAGAGGCATAACCGACGACCTCCTCCTCATCCCGTGAGGCGAAATGCTTGATCTCCAATCCGGCAAGCAGGTGTTCGACTTCCTTGTCGGATAGTTTTGCCCCCTCGATCCGGGTGGAAGAGCCTATGCTTTCGATAGTTGCGATGTGTCGGAGAGCCGTCAGGCGGTCTGGGGATATCCGGCCAATTGCTGACCACGCGCCCTTGAACTCATCGATTTCCGCGATGAGCTTTAAGGTCGCTGGCGTAATTGTCAGCGTATGTGTACGGATTTCCTCCATTTATACCTCCAATTCCATCCAATAATAGAATGACACTAAAACCTCCAATTGTCCATCCGATTCCATCCATTTAAGAATTGGCGGGATTTCGAGCGATTTTACCGATGATATTTGGGAAAGATTTGTGAATCCTGGCAGGTGGCATGATCCTAGGCGACCGATTACCCCGGTTGGAAACACTGCCAGTGTGAGAATCGGCTAATCAGGATCGTGCCGATGGCGGGAATGGAAACCACCACCGAGACCACGTTTACAGATGGCACCCTGGTCATCGATATGTACGTGCCTGGTGGCATTGGTGCCTAAACCACGAGTGAATCTCACCCGGTTTCACGGTGTATTTGCACCCAATAGCAAGTATCGCCCAAAGATAAGGAAATGGCGTGAAACAGAGGCATAATCCAGTTTTCACTGCCTCAACGTTCAACTTGCGCAACGTTTCGCAGTAAATTCACCGAAATGCTGATGTAATGTGACGTTTAAAACAGGCGAAATTCCGATAATATGGCGTTTGAATGTCCTATACTCAGTGACGCCCTGCCGATGGCAGACGCCGACCCGCACGATCGCCTCAGGTTGCAAAGACTCATCGGCGAAGACGCAATTTTCAAATCGCTTGACGACGTCGTGGAGGCCTACCAGCAGGAAACGTCTTAATTAATGTCGGCTGATTCCCCGGCCACAGCGTCCTCATAAGGCGCCGCGGATTCACTCATACGATCGGCCTCATCCACCCAGCCGCCGCCCATGGCGCGGTAGACATCTATCAGGCTGGAAAACAGGCTGCGGTTGGCATCCAGAACCTGCAGGTACCCGGTGGTACCTGCGTCGAACTGGGCAGTTGCCAGCCGCTGATAGTTTTCCAGTGCGCGGGTTCGGCGCCCCTGGGCTGTTTGGCGTTCACGCCCCTTGGTGGTCGCCACCAGGGCATCTTCCACTTCACGAAAAGCGGAAATAATCGCCTGCCGGTATTGGAAAAGCGCTTCACGCTGGGCTGCCTCGCTGGCCATGACCTGGCCCTCGATAGCGCCAAAAGTGAAGATGGGCCCAAGCAAATCGCCTCCAACCTGCCAGGTTTGTGAATCTCCGTCGAACAGGTCCCCCGAGTTTATGCTGGCCGTTCCGAGGGCGCCCGTCAGCGAGATGCGCGGAAAATACAGCGCACGGGCCACGCCGATGCGGGCATTGGCGGCGATCAGCGACTGTTCCGCCTGGATGATATCGGGGCGCCGCTCGAGCAGCACCGAAGGCAGCCCGGCGGGAATATCCGTAACAATAAGCTCATCAATGGATTTACCACGCGGGATGGATTCCGGGTTTCGGCCGAGCAGCAGGGACAGCAGATGCCTGCTCTGTCTCCCGGTTGATCTCCAGCTGACGGTCGTAACCCCGCAGAATAATGTAGTTGCTGACGACATTGCTCACCAGGCTGAGCAAGGCGCATGAAGCCATCGGTAATGACTTGCTCGTTCGCTTTCAGGCCATTTTCGATGACCCAGTCCTTGCCGACCCAGTCACCGGTTATTACCGGCCTGAACTCCACCTTGCTTTCCTTGTTCACCACATGAACCACGTGCCCATTGGAAGTCTGCTGCACTGCACGCTGTGGAACCGTGAGTGTATTAGGACGTTTTGCACCTTCCATCACGGCCTTTACGAACATACCCGGCCGTAATAATGCATCCGGATTGACCAGTTCCGCCTTGATCAGAAAAGTACCCGTATCGGCGTTGAACGTGGGATCGATGAAGCTCACCGCTCACGCCGTTGACCGGTGACTTGATCTCGGTATAGCTGAGGTCGAGCTCCGCCTGTTCAAGACGCGCCTCTGCCTGGTGCAGGGCCGCTTCTGCAGACTGCGCCGCACCGATGGCATTGTCGCGATCACTCTTGCTGGCCGCATCCAGCTCGGCCAACGGCTTGATCCGGTCCAGGTTGGCCTGTGCGGTCCAGAGCTGGGCCCGGTGGTTGGCCAGTGAGGCTCGCGCGGCCTCCACCTGGGCAATGAAAGGCTTCTGATCCATCAGGAACATATCCTGTCCCTGCTGCACCACCTCCCCTTCCGTATATAGAATCTTGTCCAGAAATCCGTTGACCCGGGCCACGATCTCGACCTGGTGGGCGCTCTCAACCTGGGCGACAAAAGAAACATTCACCGGGATGGTCGTGGGGGTGACCGTTACGACGTTTACCTCCGCCGGTGGAGGGGTCTTCACTTCCTGTTTGTCACAGGCGGTCAGAACCAGGGCAGAAACGCCCAGGACGAGAAGCCTGTGGAATAATCCGTGAACACTTCTTCTCCGTGTCATGACAAGGACTCCAATTCGACAGTGACGGAACGTCAATAGCACCCCAGTCACTGACCGCCTTACATCAAGACGGTAACAACGACACTGCAGGTATCCCTTTGTAGTCGGGACAGGGGTGTGATGTCTATCCGAATTGCGACACGGTAATTATTCCCGGGCCTTAACCCGGTTCAAACTCCATCATCCGATTGTGACGCCTATTTCTTGACACAATAACCTAAAATAAGTACAGCTTTATTACCTAGTAATTGCACGGCGTAATAACCTAAATATTGTACAACTCCGGCTGTTCGCACAGTGCTGGGACATTTCGTATTCGTCCTGCCGCCGACTCTGGCACCTGACTCTGACCCCGTTTCTATTGCGCCACGCTTTGCCAGTGTTGCCCTTCGCAGATAATAGAGATGCAACCGTCGACGTCCAGTTCATCCCCCTTTACCTCCATCTTGGATTTGTACACTTTGTCATGTACCGGATCCCAGATGGTGCCCTTGGAATAGGTGCCGTCGCCGTGATCTTTCATGTCCTTGATGATGAGCTTGCCAAGATTCGAATAGCCCGGGTCTTCGCCTGACGCGGTCATCGCCTTGCTGATGACGCCACAGGTGAGTGCGGCATCGGATTCGCAAGCTGCTATCGTCACTTCCAGG
>JARFQZ010000363.1 GCA_029287515.1 Lysobacterales bacterium | reverse complement strand
TCCGGCAGGAGAGTATGGTTGGTGTAAGAAATACAGCCACGGGTAAGGTTGAACGCCTCCTTCATTCTGAAACCATGCAGGTCTACCAGCAGCCGCATCATTTCCGGTACGGCAATGGCCGGATGGGTGTCGTTCAGCTGGATCGCGGCGTAATCGGGCAGGGCGCGCAGGTCGTCGTGAGTGCTCAGGTACCGGCGCAGCAAGTCCTGTAATGAAGCGGAAGTAAAGAAATATTCCTGTTTCAGCCGCAGTTCCCGGCCCTGCGGGGTGGAGTCATCCGGGTACAGCACGCGAGACAGCGTTTCGGCCAATACCTCGTGCTGAGCCGCTTCGATGTAGTTGCCCTCGTTGAATTCCGAAAGATCGAAAATCTGTGCAGGCTTGGCCGACCACAGGCGCAGCGTATTGACGTGTTTCGCCTGCCAGCCGGCAATGGCCATGTCGTTACCGATGGCGACGATCTGCTCCTTGGGGACCCAGCACTGGCCGTTCGGCTTATTGGCTTTCGCGGTTCCTCCGAAGGGGATCAGGTAGCGGGCTTCCGAACGGTTCAATTCCCAGGGGTTTCCGCCCTGGATCAGCCACTCTTCCGCCTCTTCGATCTGCCAACCCTCGGCGATATGCTGCCGGAACAGCCCGTGCTCGTAACGAATACCGTAGCCGTATGCTGCGATACCAAGCGTGGACATGGAGTCCATGAAGCACGCAGCCAACCGGCCCAGTCCGCCATTGCCCAGCGCGGCATCAGGCTCCTCGTTCAGGATGTCATCCAGGTCGATATCCAGGTCGGCCAGTGCCGCCCTGCAAAGGTCCTCCATGCCGAGATTGAGTATGGTGTCACCCAGCAGGCGCCCGATCAGGAATTCCATGGAAAGGTAGTAGACCCGCTTTACATCGCTGTCGTAAACACGCTTGGTGGTGGCCATCCACCGGTCCATCAGGCGCTGGCGGACCGCCAGGGTGAGGGCGACGAACCAGTCGTGCGGAACGGCATAATCGGTGTCTTTCCCCACCGAGTAGACCAGCCTTTTCAGGATGCTTCTCTTGAGGTCTTCTTTTTCCAGTATGGCTACCATCTATCAGTCCTGTCCTATGACTCCCTTGAGCACGATATCCGTGTAGCTGACCAGGCCGATGATTTTACCTTTCTTGATTACCGGCGCGCGGGAAATGCCAAAACGGTCGAACAGCTTCGTGCAATAGCGCACATCCATTTGCGGATCAACGCTAATGACCGGTTTGGACATGATTTCGTACATGTTGATCCGGTGAGGTGACAGGTCAGGCGCCAGCACACGCTTGGCGATGTCACGGAACATGACGACGCCGTATTCATCGTCATCATGCCGTTTGTCCACGACAATGGTTCGCGTCTCCGGGTATTTCATATGTGTCAGGGCTTCGCTCACGGTAGTCATTCCGTCGACGATGTCCACGTCACTTTTCATGACTTCAGCTACCCGAACGATGGGTTTCAGCGGTTTCATATCCTGTCCTCCACGGTTTCTGTCAGCACACTGATCTGGTGCCTGACACCGATTGCGTCTTCCACGTCGACCTGGAAAGCAATTCCGGTGCCGGAAGTCTCGTCGAATTTGCCGACTTCTGCAATCTTTTCCAGGACGTGCCTGCTCAGGTGTTCTTCCACGAGCATCATGATCACGTCCACCTGGTTTCCGACGCTCAGCCCCAGGAACGTCTTGGCCGGGCTGAGACCCTCGCCCCGAGCCTGGTTCAAAACCGTCGCCCCGGTGGCGCCTTCTTCACGGGCCGCGGCGAGAATTTCGCTGGTGTGGTGGTCTTCAACCATTACTACTATCAGTTTGAAATGCATGGGTGTTCCTCGTTCTTACCTAAGTTTGATGTCCAGAATCCGAGTCGGCCTGCTTGCTTTTGCGCGAAAGCCATTCGCTGATCTGTGCATATGCCATAACCGTGATCATGGGGAAAAGGCTGGCAAACGCGATTAATCCGAAACCGTCCAGAAGCGGACTGCGGCCAGGGATGGTTTCCGCCAGCCCGAGGCCAAGGGCCGCGACCAGCGGCACGGTCACCGTCGATGTGGTCACACCGCCGGAATCGTATGCCAGCGGAATGATGGCGCGGGGTGCGACCATGGTCTGGATTATGACGATCACGTAGCCGGTGATGATGTACCAGTGCAGCGGTGTACCGGTGACGATTCTGAACGTGCCCAGTGCCACGCCGGCCGCCACGCCGATGGCCACGGCGAAACGGAGACCGTTGACCGTGATGGTGCCGCCCGAAACCTGGTTGGCCTTGATGGAAACGGCGATCAGCGCGGGTTCCGCCACGGTGGTTGCGAAGCCGATGGCTGCGGCGAAAATATAGACCCAGAAATAGTCCGACCAGGTAAATTCGAGGATCGCTTCGGCGCCTTCGCCGACGATGAATGCAGGTGCGGTCAGTTGTTCCGCCAGCAGGCGGCCCAGCGGGAACAGCGCCAGCTCCAGCCCTTCGAGAAAAAGGGCCAGCCCCAGCAGTACGAAAACCAGCCCGACAAAAACCCGTGCAGGGTTGTGAATCGGGCGGCGCAGGATGAGCACCTGGAATCCGATCAGGATCGTGGCAATCGGCAGCACGTCCCTGATCAGGCTCAGAACGGTTCCGCCAAAATGTACGATTGCATCCATCATCACCCCGCTCAGAACAACATTCCGTAGGCCATGACAAAGATCATCGGCGTGAGAGAGGCGAAAGCGATCAGGCCAAAACCGTCGATCAACGGGTCACGTCCCTGGATACTGTTCGCCAGGCCGATTCCCAGCGCCGCGACCAGTGGTACTGTAACCGTCGAAGTGGTGACGCCGCCGGAGTCGTATGCAATGCCAATGATTTCATCGGGAGCAAATCCGGTCATGATCACAACGCCGATATAGCCGCCGATGATCAGGTATTGCACGGGCCAGCCTTTCAGAATCCGGATGACGCCGACCAGCAGTGCAAAGCCCACGGCGAGCGCAACCACCAGTCGCAATCCGGTGGCATAGTTTTCCCGCGCGTCGTCTGCGTTTTCGATGACCCCTCCATCGGCCGCGATGGTCGCGGCTTCTTCGGCAATCGCTATCAGCGCCGGTTCGGCAACCGTCGTGCCAAAGCCCAGGGTGAATGCAAACAGCAGGAGCAACCAGAGATTACCCTTGCGGACAAAGCTGTACGCCATGTCCTCGCCCAGCGGAAACAGGGCCATCTGCAGCCCCAGAACAAAGAAGCTTAAACCCAGCAGCACCATGAAGCCGCCAATGAGTATCTGGCTGAAGTTTGGAACCCCCTGTTGCAGGACAATCAGCTCGAAAAACCCGATCACCAGGATGATGGGCAGCAGGTCCTGGAAACTCTGGCGTATGGAACGCAAAAATTGTAGCAACAGAGTTTTCACTGAACGGTGGTTGTCCCCGGATAATATTTATGCACTGTAATCGTGCAGGATAAGATAGCTTGTGCAAAGTGAAAAGGGCCAGCTGACAAGTCATGAGCAAATTTCCGGGAGTGGGCACCACGATATTCACGGTTATGTCCAAAATGGCCAGCGATTATGGTGCGATCAACCTGTCGCAGGGGTTCCCCGATTTCGACGGGGCGCCTGAACTGATGGAAAGGCTGAGTTGGCACATAAGCCATGGGCACAACCAGTATGCGCCCCTGGCCGGAGTTCCTGAGCTCAAGCAGCAAATCGCCCGTAAGGTTCACGATCTTTATGGCGCTGAAGTAGCGCCAGATGGCGAGGTTGCCGTCACTCCCGGCGCAACAGAAGCGCTGTATTGTGCGATCACAGCATGCGTGCGTCCGGGCGACGAAGTCATTGTTTTTGACCCGGCATACGATACCTACGCCCCGTGCGTCAGCCTGAACGGCGGTATTTCCCGGCACATCCCGATGAGTTACCCGGATTTCGCAATCGACTGGCAGCGGGTCGGGGAGACCATCAACGACCGGACCCGCCTGATCATTCTCAACAGCCCGCATAACCCGAGCGGAGCCGTGTGGAGCGATGAGGACATCCGGGAGCTGCGGCGAGTGATTGAAGGTAAGGATATCCTGTTGGTGTCCGATGAAGTCTATGAACACATCACCTTCGACGGACGGGATCATCTCAGCCTGCTCCGCTACCCGGACCTGGCTGAAAGGGCTTTTTGCATTTCTTCTTTCGGTAAGACGCTCCATGTCACGGGCTGGCGTATCGGCTATTGTGTCGCGCCCGCTGAGCTGATGCGGGAGTTTCTTAAAATTCACCAGTTCATCAACTTCAGCACCAATACACCCATGCAATATGCGCTCGCGGATTATCTGGGTGAGTATTTTTCAAAATGTCTCGAATTGAGTGATTTTTACTTAACAAAACGTAATTTATTTAACAAGTTATTAAGAAAAACAAGATTTAACTTTATTCCTTCCCAGGGCACCTATTTTCAATTGGCGGACTTCAGCGCGCTCAGTGACGAGCCGGATACCCGCTTTGCCGAGCAGCTGACAAAAGAGCACAAGGTTGCGGTCATACCGGTATCGGTGTTCTACCAGGAACCACCGGACCAGCGCATCGTCCGTTTCTGTTTTGCAAAGCATGACGAAACGCTGGAACGCGCTGCGCAAAGGCTGGCTTCAATCGACTAGTCGCCCAGCGGGGTGTAGAGGCCGGGTTCGGCGAGAATCGGCTTGAGACCCTCAGCGAGGACCCCGGCCCACTCGCGAGCCCCGTCTTCGGTATCGACCAGGTCCTGCCTGACCTCGATCCCGACGTGGGGTAAACCGGGTGGTTCTGCATGGTAATCGATCGTGAAATCGTTCGGATGACGCCCCGAGTAGGGCTCATTGTCTCCAACGCATATTCCGTCCGTTTCCTCGAAGTGACGGATCAGCGGTACAGGTATGCGCGGGTCATTGTCCCACATGATCCCGATATGCCAGGGCCGCACAATGCGGTCGAAAACCGGTGAGCAGGTATGGATCGCGATCATGGCAGGTGTAGTACCGGATTTGGCGAATTGATGCAGCCGCCATTCAATTCTGTCGTGATAGGGTTTGAAAAAAGACTGGACCCGCAAGGCTTTCTGTTCTTCGGAAAGATCCATGTTTCCGGGTATCGCGATACCGTCGCTGATTTCAGGGAAGGCGGAGGCGTGCTCGATTTTGCGGTTCGGATCGACGATCAGGCGTGAAAAGCCCGCCAGCACCAGCGGCGCGTCCAGTTCATCGGCCAGGAACCGGGCCAGTTGGTCAGAGCCGATATCCCAGGCCACGTGGCGTTCCAGCACCCAGTCGGCCAGGCCCAGTTGATTCATTGCGGCAGGAAAATACGGGCTGGCGTGGTCCGCAGTCAGTAATACCGCAGCGGCGCCGCCGGAGTTGTAATCAAAGTATGGCGGAGAGTCGCCCGGGCCGATCAGAGGATAGGTCCGTTCAGTCTCCAACGGCCTTTTCCAGCGCATCACACAGGGTCCTGATGACCTTGATCCTGCCATAGGATTTGTTTTCGTTCTCCACCAGTATCCACGGTGAATTCTGCACTGAGGTCTGCTGGATCATTTCATGAGCTGCCAGGGCGTAGTCTTCCCATTTCTCGCGGTTACGCCAGTCCTCATCACACAGTTTCCAACGCTTGTGAGGCGTTTCCTCGCGTGCCTCGAAGCGTCGCAATTGTTCATCCTTGCTGATGTGCATCCAGTATTTTGCCAGCACCACACCGTGCTCGATCAATTGATCTTCGAATTCGTTGATCTCCGCAAAAGCCCTGCGCCATTCGTCGTCGCCCGCAAAGCCTTCGATCCTCTCAACCAGCACCCTTCCGTACCAGCTGCGATCGAAGATGGTCATGCGCCCGGCTCTGGGGACGCAATTCCAGAACCGCCAGAGGTAGTGATGCGCATTTTCAATTTCGGTCGGGGCTGCAAACGGGTAGACCTTGTAATACCGGGCATCCAGGGCGCCGGTAATCCGCCGGATAGCGCCGCCCTTGCCACCCGCATCCGGGCCCTCGAATACCAGAGTGGTTGATATTTTTCTTTGCGCCGCTCTCTGGTGCAGATGGGCCAGACGGGCCTGGTAATGGGCAATTTTTTCCTTGTATTCCTTTTTTTCCAGTTTCAGGGACAGGTCCAGGCCGTCCATGATAGTCTTCGGGATGCTCAGCGAACCGTTCGAGTCGGAGCCTTCTTCGGAATCTTTGTCGACCTCTTTGCGTAACTCCGCCAGGTATTTTTCCCTGATGTCCTGGGTCATCAGGTGACGCTCCAGGCGTTCCTGCAATATTTCGCCCACGCGGAGGCTGCGGTAGCGGAAATCCTCACCTTCAATGATTTCCCATGGCGCATGGCCCGTGTTGGTGTAGGAAATGATGCGCTCTGCGGCCTCGATGAACTTGTCGTACATCTCCCAGTGCTTCCAGTCTTCGGGTGACATCCGCCAGCTTCTGAGGGGATCGTTTTCCAACAATTCGAGCCGCTTTTTCTGAACGTCCCGGCTGATGTGCATCCAGAACTTCAGCACCATGGCGCCATCGTCGGCCTGCGCTTTCTCGAATGCATTGATGCGGTCGAGTTCGTGGGTGAATTCGACCTGGTCGGTTCGGCCGTGCACAAAATCAAGCAAAGGCCGTGAGTAACGACCGCTGAGGTGGATGCCGATCTGACCCCTGGGCGGCATATGGCGCCAGAAACGCCAGAACGTGGGGCGCTCGGCTTCCTCGTCCGAGGGTTCGGTGTATGCATGGGTAACGATCCAGCGCGCATCCATCCACTTGTTAAGCAGGTTGACGGACGTGCCCTTTCCGGCGCCGCGCACGCCTGCAAAGTCGATCAGTACGGGTGACTTCCCCTGATGGCGCAATTTCTGTTGCAATCCAAGCAGGTTCTCCCACAGCGGAAGTTCTCGCCGCTTGAACTCCTTTTTCGATATTTTTTGCCCCAGCTCTGCTGTTTGAAACATATAAAGAATCTCCGGCTTTTTCCTGTGGCTGTTAACTGCAAAGGAAGATACCACAGACGGCGCGCAATACGTTGTTCTGGCTGCCAAGCTTGCTTAATTCGGCCAAAACCACAGATAATTCCGTGACTCAAGTCAAGGGATTGGCCCTGCTGGCAGGTTCCTGCAGAGCTTAACAAGCTAGTGAAAACAACAGTTGTCAACCAGAGTGAGAGCACCCGCGTCCCGTTTTTAAGGGGGATTCTGATACGAAGCCTGCTGGATGCCGGCCTGCAATTCGAGGAAGCTTTCGAACTGGCCACCCAGGTGCGGGATGACCTGCCTGCAGATGGAGAGATATCCACCGACGCCATTCGTGACCGTGTTTTCAGCCTGTTGGAAGAGCAGGGGCACCTGGGTGCACTGGAACCTTACCGGCTACCGCTGGCTGCCCCGGCTAAAATCCAGGTCAACAGCCTCAGCGGAACATCCAGCGCTTTTTCGCGCGGCAAGATGGAGCGCTATCTCCAGGCCAGCGGATTGAAGGCCGAAAAAGCCGAACAGACTACCGACATGATATTCGACCAGCTCCTGGGGGCTGGCATTGAAACAATAACAACCTGCCAGCTGGGTTATCTGACCTATCTCTGCCTCAGGCAGGAAGTATCGAAAAAAGCGGCAAAGCGTTACCTGGTCTGGTCGGAATTTCAACGCAGCGCACGCCCATTGGTGCTGTTGATCTGCGGCACGGTGGGCACCGGCAAGAGTACGATTGCGACCGAAATCGCCCACTTGCTCGATATCGTGCGTATCCAGTCTACCGACATGTTGCGTGAAGTCATGCGGATGATGATGCCCAGGCGACTGCTACCCATTCTGCACACATCATCTTTCAATGCCTGGAAGGCGCTACCGATTCAGGACCACAAGGAAAGAGACCGTGACCAACTGGTGGCGGATGGCTACCGCAGCCAGGCGGATCTGTTGGCCGTGCCCTGTGAGGCTGTGTTGCATCGGGCAATGGAGGAAAGCGTGCCTATCATTTTGGAAGGGGTGCATGCTCTTCCCGACCTGGTCGAACGCCTGCCCCAGGGTTTCGATGCGATCATGGTGCACGCAACCCTGGCGGTTCTGAAACCGAAAGAGCTCAAAGCCCGCCTGCGGGGCCGGGGAGCCGAGGTGCCGCAGCGCCGCGCCAAGCGGTACCTGAATAAATTCGATTCGGT
>JARFQZ010000360.1 GCA_029287515.1 Lysobacterales bacterium | reverse complement strand
GTGGAAAGCGTGAAGTATGCACCAATGTCTGAATCACTCGCTGTCAGCGCACCGCTGCAACGCCCCATAGAAACCCAGCCACTCAAGATTCTCTGGCCCTACGCCATTGTACTGGTTGGGTTGCACGTCGCCTGCCTGCTGGCCTTCATCCCCTGGCTGTTTACCTGGTCCGGCCTGGTGGTCGCCATATTGGGGCACCTCATGTTCGGAATGCTGGGAATAACGGTCGGCTATCACCGGCTGCTGACGCACAAGGGATTCACCTGCCCCAAATGGTTTGAGCATTCCCTGGCGATCATGGGGATGTTCAATCTGCAGGACAGCCCGGCTCGCTGGGTCGCCATTCACCGGGCGCACCACCGTAATTGTGATGAACAGATGGACCCGCATTCACCGCTGGTCAATTTTTTCTGGGGCCACGTGGGCTGGGTCATCTGCAGGCATGAAAATCTGCACCGGACACTGCGCTATGCCAAGTACGTGCCTGACCTGCTGCGTGATCCCTTTTACAGGCGCCTGGAACGCATCGGGGCCTGGCTCGCCGTTTACCTGGTTCACGCGCTCGTGATTATCTCTGCGGGCGCCATTTTCGGTTATTTCGTGGGCGGTCCCGAAGAAGCGGTCCGATACGCGGCAAGCTGGGCTGTATGGGGCGTGGTTGTGCGCACGGTTTTCGTGCTCAACGGCACCTGGGCCGTTAATTCACTGGGGCACATGTTCGGTTACCGCAATTACGAAACCGATGATTACAGTACGAACAACTGGCTGGTTGCGCTCTGCGCTCACGGTGAGGGTTGGCACAACAATCACCATGCCGACCCCAGGGCCGCTTCGCACGGCCACCGCTGGTGGGAACTGGACATGTCCTGGTGGACCATTCGCTTACTCGAGAAAATGGGAATTGCCCGAAACGTGGTCAGGCCCAAATGCTGGGCAGAGGTAGAATCCTCTTAATCCAGGCTTTTTTCGTACATGCGGTAGCGCTTGGTGATCTTGCCGCCGAACTTCTCGATGATGTTGCGTGTAGGCTTGTTGCTTTCGAGAATCCACGACATTTCAACGCGCTCTCCACCCCTCGCCAGGCCCGGCCACATAACCGATTCAATCAGCATGTAGGCCATGGCGGGACCGAAAATCGTGTTCTGATATTTTTTGCGAACTCCCATCAACGGAATCCTGTGCGCCTTGGGAAATTTCACTTTCATTCGCCACAGCAGTTTTGCCCAGCCGAATGGCAACAGGCGCCCGTTCAGGTCCGCTATCGCCTCGTTGATGTCCGGCAGTAAGGCTATGAACCCGGCCGGCTCGCCGTCGATTTCGGCAATCTGCAAGTATTCTTTTGGCACCACCATCAGGAGTTCCTTGCCGATGGTGTTGAATTCCTCGCGGGTGAAGGGAACGAAATTCCAGTTATCCTGCCAGGCATCATTGAATACATCCCGCATGGCTTCAAAATCGGCTTCCATCTGTTTGCGGTCGAGTTGGCGCACCTTTATGCGGCCCGGGTATCGGTTGAGGACTTCGTTCTTGGAAGCGGGGCTCTGGTAGGAATTTATGTCCAGTTCGTAGGCCAGCATGTCCTGGGCCCTGGTATAACCGCATTGTTCTATAGAGGCGCCGTAATGGCGGGCCGAATGGGTCGTCATGATACGCGGCGGCGTGTCGAAGCCCTCCACCAGGATGCCCAACTCCTGGTTGATGCCAAGGTTGAATGGCCCAATCACGGTGCGCATGCCCTTTTCACGCAGCCAGTTCTCGGCTGTTTCAAAAAGGGCAGAGAACACGTCAGGATCTTCCGGGGCTTCGATCAGGCCAAAGAATCCGGTGTGATTCCCATAACGTTCCTGGTGCAGTTGATCGATCTGGGCGGAAATCCGGCCGACCGGCTTTCCGTCCCGGTAGGCGATCCATGCCTGCCACGACGCATGCTTGAAAAACGGGTGCTTGCTGGACAGCGCGTCCTTGCGCTCCATCAGTAACGGCGGAACCCAGTTCGGGTCATCCCGGTAGATGCTCCAGGGAACCTTGATGAAGGTCTTCAGGGCCTTCTTGTCAGTGACAGCCCTTATTTCGATGTTTTTTTTTGAAGGACCGGTCATACCGTAACGATGATCTTCCCAAACACCTGGCGGTTTTCCAGCCTTTCCAGGCCCTTTTCGATTTCATCCATCGGGATCTCGAGATCGATCACCGGGTGGACCTGGCCGCTGGCCAGTTTCTCGAGAGAAGAGGCGATGTTCCGCATGGTACAGCCGAAACTGCCAATCAGCCGCAATTGGCGCTGAAACAGGTGGAACAGGTTGATGTCGGCCTTGATGCCGGTCGTCGACCCACAGGTGACCAGGCGCCCGCCGACCTTCATTGAGAACATGCTGCCTTCCCAGGTGTCTACGCCGACGTGTTCGAACACCACGTCGACGCCCTGCTTTTTGGTCAATCGGCGAACCCGGCCCTCGAACCGTTCTTCCCGGTAATTGATCGCATGGTCGGCGCCCAGGTCAAGCGCCTGCTGCGCTTTCTCGTCGTTGCCAACCGTGGTGTATACCGTGCAGCCAATGGCTTTGGCCATCTGGATCGCGGCGGTGCCAATGCCGCTGCCCCCGGCCTGTACCAGTATGCTTTCGCCAGGCTGGAGCTTTGCGTTGTCGAACAGCATGTGTTCGACCGTACCGAAAGTGATCGGAGTGAGTGCGGCCGATATGGGGTCCAGGCCCTCCGGCGCCGGCACGAACAGGCGGGCGGGGAAATTCATCTTTTCCTGGGCGAAACCGTCTATGTGGAAACCGAAGATTCCATTCACGTTTTCGCAAAAGTTGTCACGGCCTTCAACACAGGGTTTGCAGGTTCCGCAGGTATTGGCGCCATACAGCGCACCCACCTGGCCGACTTCCAGGTCAGTGACATTTTTACCCACTGCAATGATCTCGCCTGACGCTTCCGCACCCACGGTGATCGGTAACTCACGCTGGGCGAATGCCATGCCCCGCCAGCCCCAGACATCGATGTGGTTCAGCGCCACGGCGCAGATTCTCACCTGGACTTCGTCATCTCCGGGAGGTGCGGGATCGTCGACTTCTACGACCCTCAGGTCGCGTTCGGCAAAGTTTCTAAGTGCTCGCATGTTTCTGCCTTCAGGTGATATTCGTGGGCGATTTCAGCGTTGTATCGTCAGCCCGGCGGATACTCCGCCGTCAATAGGTATGTAAGCGCCGGTCATGTAGCCCGCCAGTGGTGAACACAGGAAGTTCACCAGTGCTCCGACTTCTTCCGGTTGTCCGAATCGTCGCAGGGGAATCTGTTGTTCGACCTTTTCCCGATAATCCGCATA
>JARFQZ010000325.1 GCA_029287515.1 Lysobacterales bacterium | reverse complement strand
ATAAAAAACCCCGGCGCAGAACCGGGGCTGTTTTCGAACTCCCTTCTTATTATTTTTAGATTTCATCTTTTTTAGTGAGAAAAATCGAATGATTATCTCACTGGCTAAATACCATGAGCATGCTGGTCGCATGAGCCGGTGATTGTGCTTGGGAAATTGAAATGGGCGGGTATGAAAGCCTGATTCTGCTTTTGAGCGAACTGACATTGTGTAGCCTTTTGCCTACACTGTTTGAAAAGTCTATATAGACCTTGCTTTGGAGAGCATCGTGTTAACCATCAGACTTACCGAAGACCAAGGCACGACCATCGATGGCTCTGAAACCGTCACGGTGACCGGCACATCGGATGCCGGGATTCTGCTGTTCGACATGGGAGAGTAAAACCCCGGAATGACTGTGGATCGCGAGCCAGACCGGGATTCTTCCAGGCAGAGTATTTCCGCCTGGTCACCCTTGGGCGACCCGCTTTTTCGCGCGCTGTGGATAGCGACACTGGTATCGAATATCGGCACCTGGATGCACGACGTAGGCGCCGGCTGGCTGATGACCTCTTTGTCGCCATCCCCTGTCATGGTCGCCCTGGTGCAGACGGCCACGACGCTGCCGGTCTTTTTGCTGGCGCTCCCTGCCGGCGCCCTTGCCGATATAGTCGACCGCAGACGCTTCCTCATCGTCGTGCAACTATGGATGGGATGCGTCGCTGCGCTGTTGGCAACCACCGTCTTCATCGGCGTCGTGAGTGCCTGGTCTCTATTGGTACTGACTTTTGCCATGGGCATTGGCGCGGCCATGATGATTCCGGCCTGGGCGGCGATCACACCGGAGATCGTACCGAGAAGAGAATTGCAGTCGGCCATTGCGTTGAACAGCATGGGCATCAACGTAGCCCGGGCGATCGGGCCGGCGCTGGCCGGCGTCATCGTCTCCTATGCCGGCACGGGAGCGGTGTTTGCGCTGAATGCCCTGTCCTACGCGGGCATTATCATTGTCCTGGTGCGTTGGCAGCGGACCGTTCCGCGGACCGAATTACCCGCAGAACGTTTCTTCGGCTCCTTGCGCCACGGCGTGCGCTTCGCGCTTCATGCGCCTGCACTGCAGGCGGCGGTCATTCGCGGCGCGGGATTCTTCCTGTTCGCCAGCGCCTCTTGGGCGCTGTTGCCCCTGATCGTGCGAAACCTGCCTGATGGAGGGCCGCAAGCCTTCGGCATCCTTGTTGCCTCGATTGGCGTCGGCGCCGTTCTGGGTGCCCTGGTGCTGCCCGCACTTCGCGAGAAATTGTCGCGAGACCTGCAGGTGGTCCTGGCCAGCGTGCTCTATGCGCTCGTGTTACTCGGCCTGGCCACGGTCGATCAACTCTGGCCACTTGCCGGGGTCATGACAGTCGCCGGCGTGGCCTGGATCACCATTCTCTCGTCGCTGCAGGTCGCGGCCCAGATGGCTTTGCCCAACTGGGTGCGGTCGCGGGGGCTGGCGGTGTTCATGGCCGTGTTCATGGGTTCGATGGCGCTCGGCAGCCTGGTCTGGGGCGGCATCGCGCAGTTCCTCAGCGTTAACCAGTCATTGATCATTGCCTCGGTCGGCGCGCTGGTCGCCGCCGCATTGACCTGGCGATGGAAGGTCAGCGGCGTGGAGTCCGTTGAACTGACTCCATCGATGCACTGGCCGACACCCAGGGTGTATGACACGATCGAAAACGACCGGGGCCCTGTGCTGGTCACGATCGAATACGACGTGCAGCCGGAGAAAGTGCAGGAATTCATTCGCGCCCTGCGGGAACTGGGGCGGAACCGGCAGCGCGATGGCGCGTTCTTCTGGAGCGTGTTCGAGGATACTGAACGGCCTAATTATTTCATCGAGACATTCAGCGTGGAATCCTGGCTGGACCACCTGCGCCAGCATGAGCGGGTCACCGAAGCTGACAAGGCCATCCAGGAATTTCTCAAAACATTACTGGTCGAAGGTGCGACCCCAATGGTCAAGCACTATGTTGCACCCCGTGAACTGCGTTAGATTTGAACAGGAGATGTATTAAATGACTCAACAAGACAAAGGATCCGTTGAACTGGTCATCGCACCCCAGGAAAAAGATCTGGGTGAGTTCACTGTAAGACGCGTGTTGCCCGCACCGGAACGGCGCATGGTGGGCTCGTTCATATTCTTCGACCACATGGGGCCGGCGGAATTTCCCCCGGGCATGGGCATCCAGGTGCGCCCGCATCCGCACATCGGGATCGCCACGGTCACCTACCTGTTCGAGGGGCAGATCATGCACCGCGACAGCCTGGGGTTTGTGCAGGCGATCGAGTGCGGTGCGGTCAACCTGATGACGACCGGCCGCGGCATGGTCCATTCCGAGCGCGCAGGTGATGACCTGGACGAAGTGTCCCGCCTGCACGGAATCCAGTCGTGGATGGCGCTTCCCGACCACGAGGAGGAACGGGAGCCGGCGTTCCAGCATTACCCTGCGGTGGATTTGCCGGACATCGACGTGAATGGCGTCAATGTCCGGGTGATCATCGGCGAAGCCTACGGCCATACTTCACCGGTTCATGCCTACTCGTCCACACTCTACCTCGAATGCCTTATGCCCGAAGGAACTGAGCTGACATTGCCTGATCAGTACCAGGAACTCGGCGCATACATCGTCTCCGGGAGTGTGGCCATCGATGATCAGGCTTTTGGTGAGGGCGTGATGGCTGTGGCACGTGAGGGAGCTGCCATGACCCTGGCGGCCAGGGAAAATTCACGAGTCATGGTGGTGGGCGGTGAGCCGCTCGGCGAACGCCACATTTACTGGAATTTCGTTTCCAGTTCGAGGGAACGTATCGAACAGGCCAAGTCAGACTGGCGTGAAGGTAAATTCGACATGGTGCCCGGCGAGCACGAGTTCATACCTTTGCCTGACTAGCCAATGGGCAGTGGCTTGCCCGTCTCGCCACGCGGGCATTCCTGCGAACGGTCCCAGTCACCCAGCGATGCGGCCGCTGCATAAGTGGACTCGAGAAAGGCCATCAGTGTCGCCTCCGGGTCTGCCGAGCAGCGCACCGCTTCGTAGGGCAGGATGAACTCGCCGAAGTCGCTGTCAAAGTATGCCGCTTCGGGACTGACCGGGGCTTCGGAAAACCCTTGTGGCGCAGGATAGGCATAGGAATAGAAAGCCGCATCGTCCACCGGGCCGCCGCCGGCCCAGAAACCGGCCGACGACACTTCGTGGGAATAAGCTTCCTGCGTGACGTCGTCCGGTAGATTCGGAATTCCGCCCGGATGAAGCGGGGCGCGACGACCCGAGAACCGGGTGACGGCCAGGTCGAAGCTGCCCCAGAACAAGTGCACCGGGCTGACCTTGCCGCGAAACCCGGTTCGGAAGTCCTGTAATACGCGGCTGATGGTCACCAGGGCCCGGTGGAAGCGGGTAACGGCGTCTGCATCGTATGGGCGCGAGACCGTGTCTTCGGCGAATGGCACCGGGTCAGGCAACTCATTCGGGCTGCCATGAATTGCCGCGTTGCCGCCAAGAGCGGTAATCATCCCGGTAAATTGATCATAAAAATCCGCAACCGACATCGTCGCCAACGGGAAACTGTCCGTTTTTCCGTTCCCGCAGCGCCCGACAACCGTGTGATCGAGAAAATCGAACCGGACCTCGATGCCACCCTCTCCATCCGGAACCAGGGACGTCGTCAAACCCCGGGGCGTCGAATAAAAGGTCGCGTGCCAGGCGTGGTTTACCCAGGGACTCCTGGCCAGCCGATATTTACCGACGACCTGCAAATAAAGATGCAGGGCAGCAGCCGTGGTTTGCCATGCCGCAAAAGGAATCTGCGGCCATTCGTTCGCGTTAGTTTGATCGTTGCTCATGATAGTGCACTATACGGAAGTTACGGCGCTCAGCTCAAAAACTGCGTCACCGCCACCCCGATAAAGGTCGCGAATGAATAGCCCAGGATTCCGGCCAGCATGCCGGGTGTCACCAGGTCGGTCCACTTCTGGCCGGCGGCCATTGCCGCCGCGGTGGCCGGCCCGAGAATGCAGGCATTCGCCGCGATCAGCAGCTCTGCCAGGTCCAATTTCATAAACTTGCCGACGATCAGTATCAGGAAAATAAACAATACGATCGCGGTACAGATCATCACGACGTAAGGCAGGGCGATACCGGCGATGGTGGCGAGGTTTGCGCTGGCGCCGATGGTGGCGAAGAAGATGTACATGAAGAAGGTGCCGACATCGAATTCAGCACTGAAACGGCGCACCAGCGGCCTGGCAAAATTGGCGACGAGCAGCGCCAGCACTGTAATGATCAGGATAAAGTAGTTCCCTGCACCCAGCAGGCCCGCCAAAACGCTGCCAACCGCGCAAATCAGCATACTGGTCGTGATGGCGGCAACCAGGCCAAACAGGTCAAACGCAGGAGCGTCCTGCTGCTCATGTTTCGCCGGTTCTGTTCCGAGATTCTCGCCGTTTTCACCGATGTATCGCGATGGCATGGCCCTGCGCGCCCAGGAAAGCGCCGGCAGCAGCATCAGCAGGGCCAGGAAAAACACGGCGCCGATGGTATCGGCGGTCAATGCGGCGACATAGTGATTGGGATCGTTCAGTTCGACTGCCTGGGCCGTGGCCACGAAATTCAGTGAACCGCCGATGTAACTGCCTGCAAGGGCGCCAGCCACCTTGGCCTCAAATGGGCCGAAATCAAACACCAGGGCAAGGGTGATGATGCACACGGCAATC
>JARFQZ010000292.1 GCA_029287515.1 Lysobacterales bacterium | reverse complement strand
GCACCCTTGGGAAACCGGTTTAACCTGTCGACGAGGGTTGAGTAACTCGTCTTGAGCGTCGTACGGGCCACAACTCATCACAATTTTGCAGGCCTTTCATACTGAAAACCACGCCATACAGATAGGGCGCGTCATCTGGGTCGTTGGGTGTTTCGACGCTGGCGCTGGGGGGTAGTTTGGCCATTTCCGCCCGCAACATCTCAACGTGTTCGGTCTCCTCGTCCCGAAGTTCGGTGAACAGAGTTCTGACCTCCGGATCGGTGATGCCGGGCAAGGCCCTGTCATAGAAGTCGTAAGCCTTTTTCTCGGCGGCAAGCCCAAGCTCAAACGCCTGGAGCGTGGACATGCCACGGCGCGGCGACCCCGAATCCGGAGCCTCGACATCGTAGAGGTCGTGCAGCTTAACTTTCATGGGGACCTTGCCGAACATGTCCATGCGCCGGGCGAGCAAGTCATTCCCGTGCTTGGCCTCGTTCTCAGCCATCGACGCAAAGAAGGATCCGGCATCATAGCGGCTGCCGGCGTGCCCTACCTGAGAAGCGAAAAGTTCATAGCGCTGGCGCGCTTCCTCTTCGATCAGAATCGCCATGTCGAGGGCATCCATGAGGCTGAGCTTGGTGAGGTCTAGACTGGTGGACATTGAAATAGGCTCCTGTCTTGATAACACCAAAATTATAACACTGCGTATCGGCTCCGCGAGACTTTGCGGCGTCAGGCGCGACCCGGCCGACTACGCAGCGATCCCGGAACCAGGCGCCTCAGACCGCATCGAATCCTACCTGGACGAATCCAATTTCTGATCCTTTTCAACACCGCAAACAAAAAATGCCATTTATTGCATGATTTTTGGCTAGAATACGTTTTTTGCCGATGAAACCCGCAAGATGAAGCCCACAAACTCATTACCCAATGGCGTGATGTTTAACGCCTACCCGGACAGCATCGGCCATACACTGACCGACACGATGAGCCTGCTCGCCCATCCACTGCTGAAAGACGCTTTTTCGCTGATCTACGTGCTTCCGACATTTTTCAACAGCGACCTCGATCGTGGCTTCTCGGTAATCGATTACGACACCAACGAGGAACTGGTTTCACCCGGCGACCTCGAGGCGGCTTCCGGCCTGGAGATCGGCTTCAAGTTCGACCTGGTGCTGAACCACATGTCAGTAGGTTCCTTCCAGTTCCAGGACATGCTGCAGAAAGGCGACGAGTCGGCATACAAGGACTTCTTCATCAACTGGGACGAGTTCTGGGCGGGACACGGCGAGATGGGCCCTGAAGGCTACATCGTGCCCGAGCAGAAATACCTGGACCGGCTGTTCATGCGCAAGCCGGAGCTGCCAATCCTGAAAGTCCGCTTCCCCGACGGCTCCGAGCGGCCCTACTGGAACACCTTCTACCAGGAAGTGCACTACCAGCCCCTGACCGCGGACGACCTCGCTGGAATCGATGGCCTGACCGACGACGAGGCCGCAATCATCATGTACCGGGTGAACACGGCTATCGCCGCGCATGAGGATTTCCGTACGCTGAAATACAACGGCTACGGGGATGAGGTCATCGCTGCGGTCGAGCAGAAACGCCAGTACCTCGGCCAGATGGACCTGAACGCCCGGTCAGAAACGGTCTGGACGTTTTACGACGAAACGCTGGGCAAGCTTGCAGGCTACGGGGCTCAACTGGTCCGGCTTGATGCCTTCGCCTACCTGCACAAGGAAGTGGGCGAGACCAATTTCTTCAACAAGCCCGGCACCTGGGAATACCTGGACCGCCTGAAACAGCTGGCCACGGACCACGAGCTGACCCTGCTGCCTGAAATTCACACCGAGTACGGTAGCGGGCTGCACGAAGAAGTGGCTTCGAACGGCTTCCCGGTTTATGACTTTTTCCTGCCGGGCCTGGTGATCGAAGCGCTCGACCGCGAGACCAATACCAACTTGCTCCGATGGATTCGCGAACTGGACGAATCCGGCATCGAGACCGTCAACATGCTGGGCTGCCACGACGGTATCCCGGTGCTCGACCTGCGCGGCAAGGAAGTCGATGGCGTTTATCGCGAAGGTCTGCTGAGCGACGATGAAATCCAGGCGGTCATCGATAACATCCTGGAGCGCGGCGGCCGTATCAAGAACCTGTACGGCGCCGACGGCCGGAAGATTGCCTATTACCAGGTCAATGCGACCTACTTCAGCGCCCTGGGAGAGGACGAACAGAAACTGTTGCTGGCACGCGCCATACAGCTGTTCACACCCGGCATCCCACAAGTCTGGTACCTGGACCTGTTTGCCGGCAAGAACGACTATGCGGCGGCGGACCGCGGCGGCACCGGCGGACACAAGGAAATCAACCGCACCACCCTGTCGCTCGCCGATATCGAAAACGGGCTGGAAACAGACATTGTCCGCGATCAGCTGAAACTGCTGCGCTTGCGTAACACGCACCCGGCGTTCAAGGGCACGCTGGAAATCTGGCCGTCCGAATCGCACCGCCTTCACCTGACCTGGCGCAATGACCACCACGTCGCGATCCTTGAAGCGGGCCTGCGAAGTCACTCATTCAACGTGTCCCACACAGACTACGCCGGTAATTTCAGCGTGATGCGGTTTGCGCGGGAAAAATGGCAAGAGGGAAAACAACGATGAGAATACTCGCCACTGACATGGACCGCACCCTGCTCCCCAATGGAAACTGGGAGGCCGATGACAACGCCATCGAGTTGTTCAATGAGCTGACCAGGGCGCACGACGTGCTGGTAGTCTACGTCACAGGCCGAAACCTTGCGCTGACCGAGGCCGCCGTGGCCGAGTTCAATGTCCGCCTGCCGGACATACTGATCGGTGACGTCGGCACATCCATCCGTAAACACGAATCCGGCGAATGGCATTTCGATGAAGGCTGGACCACCCACGTCAGGAAAGTAAGTCCTCGCTGGGAAGCAGAAGCAATCAAGACCGCAGTCGCTGATATCGAAGGCTTGCTCGAACAGGAGGCCGAACACCAGAATCCGTTCAAGCAGAGCTACTACGCAGACCACGGGCGCCAGGAGGAAATCCTTGCCGAAATAAACGAGCGCGTCCAGGGGCGATTTGATGAAGTCATCGTGTACAGCTACGACTCCATGGATGACAAGGGCCTGGTCGATTTCCTGCCGGACAGCGCCACCAAGCAGACGGCCCTGGAATACGTGGCCAGGGAGTACGGTTGCGAACTTGGCGATGTCGTCTTCTGCGGCGATAGCGGAAACGATATTTTCCCGCTTACCGCCGGCTTCTCAGGTGTGCTGGTCCGAAATGCCGATGAACAGCTGGTCGAGAATGTGCGAAACGCGATGTCGAAGAATCCGCAGCTCAAAGTCTATTTTGCCAAAGGAGACTTCCGGGGACTCAACGGCAATTACACCAGCGGCGTCATCGAAGGCGCGTATCACTACGGCGTGTTCTGCGGCGAGTTCTGAACGTAAATTCCCAGGTGCTTAGCCGCGAATAGGTTCGGCTTTTGTACATTAAATCGTAATTCTGTAACTATTTTTCTATACTTAGATATGCGGTAACAACCGCTACTTCATCGACAGATTATTCTCAAGGGGTGAATAACCTCCCGATCTATGAGCGGCCGCTTGCCGCATGTACATTTGCGAAAAAACACGGTTTGCGAAGTCTTACGCAACCTGCTGCAAACGGAAGGAGGAGAGAGCAATGTCGATGATGAAGAAAGTATTGGTAATCCTTTCTGTTCTGCTGTTTTCTGGGCATGCACCAGCTTACGAGAATTTTGTAAATACACCTTATGCGCCATATCCCGCTGGTTGTGCCACTTACCCGGCCCTTCAGCAGGAGCTCTATTCACAGGAGTTTGACATCGTTACCGACAAGCTCATTTGGCTCGACAGCTTAGAGGGCCCGAATGCCGTTGCTGCCCAACTGAAAGCATTTCGAGTAGGTTGTGCTGAAGACGACCGGAGTCTAATCATCTTGCAATTGGAGGTGATGGACGATGAAGATGACGAAACCATGAAATACGGGATCGTGCCGCAGTTCAGAGCGAGAATTGACGGTGAAGACTATCCGTTACGACCAACATCAGAGCCCAACAGCTGGGCGAACGATGAGAGCGGAAGCATAGTCATGGAATCTCAAACTTATTACTATTTGCTCGACGTACCAACGCCGTTAGCTCCAGATCATAGGCGAAATTTAATACTGACCACTGACCAGTACAATGGAAGATTCACCCTGGTTATAGATAATTTCGACAGCACCAATGAATACACGGATACCATCCCCTCCTACAAGGGCAAGTGGCAACCTTTAACCATGCCACTGAATGGACGGCTTTCTGG
>JARFQZ010000260.1 GCA_029287515.1 Lysobacterales bacterium | reverse complement strand
TGGCTCTGCCTATCCGGAGTATGCGCTCGAGCGCCAGCGATTTGCCGCTCAATGGGACGGGAGGAAACCCGAACTGGAGATGCTGGCCGGCAGCCAGTGGGCGCGACGTTACGCGGCCCGGATGGGATCAATCCTGCTGCTCGGCTTTGACGGCACCCGGACTGGCCCACTGCCAGGAGATGAGTTGGCTTTTGTTGAGGAAATGCTGGAGAAATACGGGTCTGCGGCAAGTGCTACGGTTGTTTTTTCTCACTTGCCGATGTGGCCGCTGACAAAGGGACGCGAGCACGAAATTATCGATGATCCCACGCTGCTGAAAGTTCTCCATGAGCATGGCGTCGACGTCTATGCCAGCGGCCATCACCACGCTTTTTTCGCGGGCATCGACGAGGCGGGCATGGTCCACGTCGGCAACGGCTCGCTGGGCGGCAACACGCGCGCGTTCGTTGGCGGAAAACACCGTCAGCCACACAGCTTCACGGTCCTGGAAATACAGGACGGCTCAGTGACTGTTACTTCGCGTGCGGCAGCGGATTTCACCGGGGAGGTACCCATTGATAACTTGCCGGCCACCTTACCCGGCCCACTGGGTACTCTGCAACGGATTGATGGGCCGGTTGCTCTTCGTCCCTGAGCCACCATTGGCGTCGACGGGGCCGGTGAATACACTCAGACGCTTGCAGGCACTGCAGTATAATGCCGAGTCGAAAAATTTTGAGATATTAAGTCTCGACCTGGAACCAACGTAACCGATGAAAACCTTGAGTGCATTTTTTATATCCACTGTAATCCTGCTGGCGGCTCCATGGCTGCTGCCCCTCCCCCTGGCCGCTGCTGAAGAAAGCATCGATGGTGCGGGAAATCCGGTCATGATCGAGCCAGAAGTGCTGGCCATGCAGATCAAGCACCTGAACACGGAGGAGCTTCAGACCGAGGCGGATCGCTGGCTGGGAAGGCTCAAGCAAACAGTGCAGAGTCTGAACGCGGTCAAGGCGGAAGTCTGGCGCAATAACCAGTTGCTCGAGTCAACGGAAGAGGCCGAGGAACTAGCGGAGGCCGAAGAACAAAAACAGGAGACGATCCGCCTGGATGCCGAGTTGCAAGCCGAACTGGAGCGCAAGGATAAGTACCTGGAGGATCTTGCTGACCTTCGCGAGCAACGAATTCAGCTGATTGATCGGCTGAACGTGATAGTGGACGAACTCAGCGCCAAACTGGGCGTGTCCGACACGGGCCAGGAGAGGGATGAAGTACTCGCTTACCGACGATATGTAGACGCGGTGAAAGCCATTGAAGTCGACACGACGGATTTCCAGGCTTTGCGATCGACCCTGGCTTCATGGCTGGTTTCGAACGAAGGAGGGTTGCGCCTGGGTCGGAACATGGGCAAGTTTCTGGCCATACTGGCGGGATTCTGGCTGCTGAGTCTGCTGCTGAGCAGAGTAGCCAGCAAAACCATGGTGCTGGCCCGTGGGGCTTCCCAAATTCTCGTACGCTTCGTGGTCAACACGGTGCGCCGGGGTACTCTCATCGCCGGTCTGATCCTGGGCCTGGCGACTCTGGAGATCAACATTACACCGCTGGTGGCGGTGATCGGTGCGGCAGGCTTTGTGATCGCTTTCGCACTCCAGAACACACTGAGCAACTTCGCCAGCGGACTGATGATCATGTTCTACAAACCCTTCGATATCGGCGACTTCGTGCAGACACCGGATTTCATGGGAACAGTGAATTCCATGACCCTTGTCACCACCAACATGCTTACTCCGGACAACAAGCTCCTGGTGGTCCCGAATAACGAGCTCTGGGGCAAGGTGATCACCAATGTCACTGGCAGCAGCGAACGGCGCGTAGACCTGGTGTTCGGCATTGGCTATGCTGACGACATCGCCACGGCAGAACGCGTGTTGCGCGAAGTCGTTTTGGCCCATCCTGCAGTGCTGGATGAGCCCGAGCCGGTGATCGCGGTGTCGGAACTGGCAGACTCCTCGGTTAACCTGATCTGCAGGCCGTGGGTGAAAACAGCGGATTACTGGAAAGCGTACTGGGAAATTACCCGTTCCGTGAAGGAGTGCTTCGACGCGGAAGGTGTCTCGATACCTTTCCCACAACGCGATGTCCATCTGCACACCGAAGGACTTACCGGCGATGGTGGGGGAACTGGAGAGAAGCTGTGAGCTTTTCTACTGTGGCGCCCGCCTTGCCTTTCTTGCAGACTGTATCATGCGTCGATGACTCTCAAAAGCCACAGGAATGCCACAAGTATCTGGTTGTTTGCGCGAATCATTGAGTGTAAACAGTAATGAATTTCCGAACATGACAGGAGCTACCCGCACTATGAGCAAGACAATGTTGTTTAGCATCCTGCTGGGGGCCACGATCCAACCGGTGGCAGCCGATTGGACCAACGCCCGCTGCGATATCTATCCCGCCGGCGAAGACCACACCGACGTGATCATTCCCTGTACGTTCGGCCAGAGGCAGGGTTACATCACCATTACCCGAGATGACGGCGTGACCCACGAACTGTCACCAGTGGGTGATGGGGCGGGCAACTACCGCGACCAGCACGGCCGCACCGTGTACCGTCAAAGCGGCCTTGGCGACCAGGGACAGATTTTTCGATTTCCGGACGAAAGTATTTTTGTCTATTGGAACACCGACGCGTTGAAACCTGAGTCTGACGAGGATAACTGGGCTGCGCCGTTCACGACGAGCGAGTACGACGCCACTACTCGTCTGCGCTGCAAAGCAGCCGGTGACAGCGAGTTCGGCAGCTGCCCGGCCGGTATCCTGCGCATGGAAGACAATCAGGCTTCGATCGTGGTTCAGAACCAGCTAGGTGAGCAGTTCACAATTAATTTCATGACCGATTACGTCAATGCTGCCAATCGTGAACTCGAGGCGCGCATGGAGGGCGATACCTGGATCCTGGAATTCGCCAACGGCGAGATCTGGGAGGTGCCACGGGCGGCCATCGAAGGCGGCTGATCAGAGAAACAACAAAATGAAAAAACAAAGCCTGTCAGGCAGTGTGCGCAATCGCGCACACCACCTTGCCCGCTCGCTCAATAAAGATGATAGCTGGAATCCAGCAACCGGCCACTGCTGTTGAAATGACAGGTGTAGGAACCGCGCTGGTCATTCCTGCGAAGATACTTCACCTTCATTTCCCCCTTGAGGTCACGGCCGCTCATCCGGCTGCTTTTCATGCGCACGGTGGCGGTCGCATCATGTTCATCCCTGATCCGGTACTGCAGCATGTCGTGGCAGTCA
>JARFQZ010000143.1 GCA_029287515.1 Lysobacterales bacterium | reverse complement strand
GTATAAGAGACAGAACCAGGAGCCTTGACTGCAGCAACCTTGACGATGCCACGGATGGTGTTGACCACCAGGGTGGCCAGCGCTTCGCCTTCCACATCTTCTGCGATGATCAGCAACGGACGACCCGCCTTGGCGACGCCTTCCAGTACCGGCAACATCTCCCGGACATTGCTGATTTTCTTGTCGTGCAGCAGGATATAGGGCTCTTCCAGGTCAACACTCATGGTCTGTTGATCGTTGATGAAGTAAGGCGACAGGTAACCGCGATCGAACTGCATGCCTTCAACCACATCCAGCTCGTTGGCAAGACCGGAAGCGTCTTCAACCGTGATCACACCTTCTTTACCGACTTTCTTCATGGCTTCGGCAATAATCTCACCCACTTCCGTATCGGAATTGGCAGAGATTGACCCAACCTGCGCGATGGCGCTGCTGTCGGTGCATGGGGTGGACTGGGCTTTCAGAGCTTCAACAGCGGCCAATACAGCCTTGTCGATACCGCGCTTTAGATCCATCGGGTTCATGCCGGCCGCAACGGCTTTCATGCCTTCGCGCAGCATGGCCTGGGCCAGAACGGTAGCGGTGGTGGTGCCGTCACCGGCCACATCGGAAGTCTTGGAAGCCACTTCCTTGACCATCTGTGCGCCCATGTTCTCGAACTTGTTGTCCAGCTCGATTTCCTTGGCGACTGATACGCCGTCCTTGGTAAC
Source organism: Lysobacterales bacterium (assembly GCA_029287515.1). Lineage (GTDB taxonomy): Bacteria > Pseudomonadota > Gammaproteobacteria > Xanthomonadales > SZUA-36 > JAHEFT01. The sequence goes on along the minus strand of JARFQZ010000143.1, from coordinate 2,497 downwards.
GGTAGGTGCGCCAAAGGCCTTGTCCAGAACCACGTTACGGCCTTTCGGGCCAAGCGTGACTTTGACTGCGTCAGCCAGGATGTTGACGCCGGCAATCATCTTGCCGCGTGCGTCTTCACCAAATCGTACGTCTTTTGCACTCATTTCTATGTGCTCCTCAAAATTACTAATGCGTTGATCGGGAGGCTGATCAGCCTTCGATGATGGCCATGATGTCGTCTTCGCGCATGACGAGCAGTTCCTCGCCATCCACTTTGACTTCAGTGCCAGAGTATTTTCCAAACAGCACGGTGTCGCCGGCTTTTACATCCAGGCCGCGCTGCTCTCCGCTGTCGAGCACCTTGCCGTTACCAACGGCCAGCACCTCGCCACGGATTGGCTTTTCTGCCGCGTTATCAGGAATCACGATTCCCCCGGCGGACAATTTTTCTTCCTCGACGCGTTTTACGATGACGCGGTCATGCAAAGGACGAAGTTTCATTTCAGAATCTCCCAAAATTCACAAACAGTTTCAGTGGTTCAGCCGGCGGGAAACTCCTGCCGGCAACAAATTATGTCTGTATCTGGCTAAACGCCAATAAGTACAGCCTGTCGAGGCAAATGGGGTTGGCCAATTTTCATTTCAAGGCATTGGGGCACATTGTTGAACAAATATTCATCGGGGGTGGCGGGGTTACTGTAGAATTCGCGCCTTGATGACCTCTTCCGCCATCCAGCTCAATCCCCCGCAAAAGGCTGCCGTCCTGCACACAAAAGGCCCATTGTTGGTGGTAGCCGGCGCCGGCAGCGGCAAAACCCGGGTGATCATCGAGAAGATCGTTCACCTGGTGCGCGATCGCGGGTTACCGGGCGCACGCATAGCGGCGATTACTTTCACCAACAAGGCGGCCCGCGAGATGAAGGGTCGGCTGGGCAAGCGGCTGGGAAAAGAGAGAGCGGCCGAGATAACCGTTTCCACTTTCCATTCACTGGGCTGGAAAATTCTGCGGACCCACCATGCCGAGCTTGGCTACCGACCGGGTATCAGCATCCTGGATGAAACCGACAGCCAGACCGTGGTCCGGGACCTGCTGCCGGAAGGCACGGCGCCGGAAAGCGTTCGCCTGGCGCGCGCCCAGGTCTCGCGCTGGAAGAACCAGGCCCTGGGTTCGGTGGATATAGATTCCAGTACTGCCACTGGGGGCGAGCAGGCAATCTGGAGCCTGTACCAGCGTTACGAGGAACATCTCAAAAACCTCAACGCCGTCGATTTCGACGACCTGATTCTGCAGCCGCTGCGTGCCCTGCGGCAGGAAGACATTCGCCTGAAATGGCAGCAGGAAATCCGTTACCTGCTGGTGGACGAGTACCAGGACACCAATGAAACCCAGTACCAGATGCTGCGCCTGCTGGCAGGAGACGAAGGCAGGCTGACAGCAGTGGGTGACGACGATCAATCGATCTACGGCTGGCGTGGCGCACAACCGGAAAACCTGCATCAACTCGCGCGGGATTTCCCCGCACTGAGTATCGTCAAGCTGGAACAGAATTACCGCTCCTGTGGCACCGTGTTGAAGGCGGCCAATGCACTGATCGCGAATAATCCTCATGACATACAGAAAAACCTCTGGAGCGCGCAGCACGAAGGCGAGGCGATTCGGGTCATTCCCTGCAAAGACGAACAGGAAGAGGCGGGCATGATCGCCGCCGAGATTCTGCACCGGCAGTACACCAGCCGCGCACGTTGGGGCGACTTCGCCGTGCTGTACCGCGGTAACCACCAGTCGCGTGTGCTGGAGCAGGCATTGCGCGAGCAGCGTGTTCCCTATCACCTGTCGGGTGGCACTTCGTTTTTTGAGCGGACCGAAATCAAGGACCTGATGTGCTATCTGCGCCTGGCGGTCAACCCTGACGACAACACGGCGTTTGTGCGAATCGTCAATACGCCCAGGCGCGATATCGGGGTGACGTCTAGGGCAATCATCGCTCAGAAGGCCGGAATGAATCACATCGGCCTGTTCGAAGCGGCCCAACTCCCGGCATGCCGGGAAGCATTGAAGCCCCGCAGCGCGGACAGCCTGAGAAAGTTCTGCGATCTCATCATCGCCACCGGCGACCGGGGTGAGCGGTCCGATCCCGTAGCGGCAGCACGGGACCTGGTCGAGGCGATCAACTACGAGCACTGGGTCCGTGACCAGACCGAAAACCCGGTACTGGCCGAACGGAGAATGGAAAATGTCAGGGAACTGCTGGCCTGGCTGGCGCGTTTACAGGATGACAACCCGGGCCAGGGTTTGACCGACCTGATGGGCAGGCTGTGCCTGCTGACCAGCCTGGACCAGGACCAGGAACCCGGCCAGGAAGTCCGTTTGATGACCCTGCACGGCTCCAAGGGGCTGGAGTTCCCGCACGTCTTCATGGCGGGTGTGGAAGAAGAACTGCTTCCGCATCGCAACAGCCTGGAGGAAAACGGTGAGCAGGAGGAGCGCCGCCTGATGTATGTCGGTCTGACCCGGGC
>JARFQZ010000102.1 GCA_029287515.1 Lysobacterales bacterium | reverse complement strand
GAAATGGGCGAGGCCGAGTACATGGTTCGCGCCACCGGATACCTGAAATCGAAAGAAGACCTCGCTGCGATACCGCTGGGTATGAATGAACAAGGCACGCCGATCCGCCTTGAGGACGTGTCCGATATCCGCCTTGGCCCCCAGATGCGCCGTGGGATTGCGGAACTGGACGGGGAAGGCGAAGTGGTCGGCGGCATCATCGTCATGCGGTTTGGCGAAAATGCCCGCAAAACCATCGCCGGTGTTAAAGCCAGGCTGGACGAACTGCAGAAAAGCCTGCCCGAGGGCGTGGAGATTATCGAAACCTACGACCGCTCGGCCCTGATTGAGCGGGCTGTAGATAATCTCCAGAATAAGTTGTTGCTGGAGTTCCTGGTGGTGGCGCTGGTTTGCCTGGTATTTCTTTTCCACCTGCGCTCGTCGCTGGTCATTGTCATCAGTCTGCCGCTGGGCATACTTGCCGCTTTCCTGGTGATGAACGCACAGGGCCTCAACGCCAATATCATGTCGCTGGGCGGCATTGCCATTGCCATCGGAGCGATGGTCGATGCGGCCATCGTAATGATTGAAACGCTCCACAAAAAGATGGAACAGGCGTCATACGACTCCAGATCGCATTGGGATGCGGTGACTGAAGCGGCCGTCGAGGTTGGCCCTCCGTTGTTTTTCTCGCTGTTGATCATTACGCTGAGCTTTCTGCCGGTATTCACCCTGCAAGCGCAGGAAGGCCGCCTGTTCGCGCCCCTGGCATTCACCAAGACTTACGCGATGGCGGCGGCGGCAGGGCTGTCGATCACCCTGGTGCCGGTGCTGATGGGTTATTTCATTCGCGGGAAGATCATTGCCGAACACCGCAACCCGATCAATCGTTTATTGATCTTCCTGTACCGTCCCCTGGTTGACCAGATCACCCGGCACCCGTGGAGCGTTTTGCTGTTGACCACCGTCCTGGTGGTGATCGGGTTCTGGCCTGCGAATAAACTGGGCTCGGAATTCATGCCCGACCTCAACGAGGGCGACCTGATGTACATGCCGACGACCTTTCCGGGCATTTCCATCGGCAAGGCGCAGGAGTTGCTGCAGCAGACGGACAAGCTCATCCGCACGGTGCCCGAAGTGAAACGGGTTTTCGGCAAAATCGGACGGGCTGAAACCGCCACCGACCCGGCGCCGCTGACGATGATAGAAACTCTGATCCAGCTGAAACCGGAGAAAGAATGGCGAGAAGGCATGACGATCGAGGATATCAAGGAAGAGCTGAACCAGCGGGTTCAGCTTCCCGGGCTCACCAATGCCTGGGTCTGGCCGATCAAGACCCGCATCGACATGTTGGCGACCGGCATCAAGACACCGGTCGGAATCAAGGTGGCCGGGCCGGACCTGAGTGTGATTCAGCAAATCGGTGAGGACATTGAAACGATCCTGGAAGACGTACCCGGTACCGCCTCCGCATTTTCCGAGAGAGTCGCGGGCGGGCGTTACGTGACCGTGGATATCCTCCGGGACCGGGCCTCGCGATACGGCCTCAATATCGATGATGTGCAGGATATCGTGCGCACGGCTATTGGCGGCATGAACGTTACCGAAACCATCGAAGGGCTTGAACGCTATCCCGTTAACCTGCGTTACCCGCGGGGCCAAAGGGATTCTGTCGAAAAGCTTCGTGAACTGGCCGTTGTCACCCCATCCGGCCAGCAGATCCCGTTGTCGGCGGTGGCCGACATAAGGGTGGAAGACGGCCCGCCGATGATCAAGAGTGAAAATGCCCGTCTCAACGGGTGGATCTTCGTGGACATTGAGGGCGTGGACCTCGGGACTTACGTGGCAGATGCACGCGAAGCCGTCTCGGAGCACCTGGAGTTGCCCCCTGGCTACTCGATCAACTGGTCGGGGCAGTATGAATACATGGAAAGAGCCAAACAGCGCCTTGCCGTCGTCGTTCCTGTCACCCTGGTGACCATCATCATCCTGCTGTTCCTCAATTTCAGGAGCATGACCGAGGTGCTGATTATCCTGGGCACACTGCCCACCGCGCTGATTGGCGGGTTCTGGCTGCTTTACCTGCTGGGCTATCACATGTCTGTCGCGGTTGGCGTCGGCTTTATCGCTCTCGCTGGCGTGGCGGTGGAAATCGGAGTCGTGATGCTGGTCTACCTGAAGCAGGCGCTGGCCCGTCAGAAGCTTGCCGCCGAAAAGGAACAGCGGGAATTCACGCAAGCGGACCTGGCCGCGGCTGTCACCCAAGGGGCGCTGATGCGCGTGCGCCCGATCATGATGACCGTGGCGGCCATCATTGCCGGCCTGCTGCCGATCATGCTGGGCAGCGGGACAGGGTCGGAAGTAATGCGGCGAATTGCCGCGCCGATGGTTGGCGGAATGATCAGCGCCACCGTGCTGACGCTGGCGTTGATCCCGGCGATATTCCTGTTGTGGCAGCAGCGGGTGCTTATGAAAGATTCCGGCAAAACTTCCGACTGACAGGGATCATATTAGATTAATTTAATATTTGACGAGACTCATGGCTTGTCGTGAAATCGTCAGTTGCTAATGAGGTGTATGAAATGAAATCGATACAGTGGTTAATGAGTTTGATCCTGACAGCGGGGCTAACAACGGTAGTGACCGATTCGTGGGCTCATGAATCGGACCAGGGCGCCCATCCGGATGGAATGATCGTCACCCGGCACTTCAGTGGAATCTGGGACCAGGTCGACCAGGAAGCCCAGGGTCTGGCCATCCAGGTAGTAGAGCAGTTCGATGACTCACGGAAATCAGTGGCCTACTGGTACACCTACGGAGACGACAGAAAATCGGCCTGGTTCGTTGGAACTGGAGACCTGGTGGACAACCGGATTGAACTGGAGCTTTTTGAATCGGATGATGTCGGATTCATGCAGGATGATGATCCGGGCAGCAATTCAGTGGAAAGCATCGGCTCGATGGTCATAGTTTTTGATAGCTGCGACCGCGGATCGGTAACTTTTGAAACTTCCAGTGATGAAGTGGGTAGTGGATCTTTCAGGATCGAGCGATTGCTGGAAATCATGAACACCCATTGCACCGGCGGTATTTCGGATGACATGCACATAGATGGCATGTTCGGACAGCAATACCTTGCCCTGGAACCTGCCAGAGATGGAATTGCGGGGGAGGGGCGGGCCAAGTACGAAGATTTTCCGGGCCACATGGAATTCGAAGTGAGGGTGGAGGGTTTGCTGGACGGCAGCTACCACTTGCATGTAGGAATGAGAAACCGCGGAGAATTCATGGTTAGCCAGGGGCGCGGGGAGATCAATTACGCGAGCCCAACCGAAGACGGGCACATGCCGCTCAATTTCGATCCGCGCGGACAGAGGATCGAAGTCTACGACGACGAGGGCGCAGTGCTCTCTTCCTTCGACAACAGGATGGAAGAGGATGACCACGACCACCACGGCGGTGGTTATGGTCACCAGGATGGCGGTGGTCACGATTATGATTGCGACTCCGATTCTCACCACGGCGGCATGGGTGGCGGTCCTGGTGGCGGCATGGGCGGTGGCATGCCCGATTGCGTGGAAGATGGTGATTACCTCGAAATCGAAGTCGACCTGGAGAATACCGGGGTGCTTCCCGGAGCTGAAGGCGAGGCAGAGTGGGAAATGAATTCCAGCCGAGTCGAGTTTTCAGTTGAGGTCGAAGATGTTCCAGAGGGTAATTACGGT
>JARFQZ010000072.1 GCA_029287515.1 Lysobacterales bacterium | reverse complement strand
AGAATAGGCCGCCCCTGGAATGGGGAAAAACAGAGCCTGAACGAATTTGGAGTCAAACATGTCCGAAATCTCCGTCACCGCGATACCTGCGTTTTCCGACAATTATATCTGGCTGATCTCGACAGGTGGGGAAGAATGTGCGGTAGTCGATCCGGGTGACGCCGGCCCGGTTATACGGGAATTGACTCAACAGGGACTCAAATTGCGCTATATCCTGCTGACACATCACCACCCGGATCACACGGGTGGTGTTGCTGAGCTTGCGAATTGTTACGACGTCAGCATATTTGGTCCGCATTACGCCCGGATCCCCGGGCAGGACCGGAGCTTTTCCGAAGGTGAATCTGTCCGGTTGCCCCTGTTGGACCTGGAATTCAAGGTCATCGAGGTTCCGGGGCATACGTCCAGCCATATCGCTTTCTTCGGCCACGAATGCCTGTTCTGCGGCGACACGCTGTTCAGCGTCGGTTGCGGCCGTTTGTTCGAGGGCTCGCCAGAACAGATGCAGTCGTCGTTGGATAAGCTGGCGCGGCTGCCGGCGCCGACGCGTGTCTTCTGTGCCCATGAATACACGCTTTCCAACTGTGATTTCGCACTTGCAGTTGAACCGGAGAATGCGGATCTGCTGAAGCGCGCAAGCGAAGTAGAAGCTTTTCGTTCCGTTGGACGCAGCACCGTACCCAGCGAATTGGGGGAGGAACTTGCGGTCAACCCATTCCTCAGAACGCGTGAGCCGGCCGTGGTGGCCGCGGCGCAAAATCGGCGCCCCGGTGTCCAGCCAGGCGCGGAGACACTGGCGGTCATACGCCAATGGAAAGATTCTTTCTGAACGGTGACAACTTGACCCGCCTGCTCTATCAGCGATAATAACCGGCTAAACCATAATTTCGGGAGTTCTTGTGCCATTACGTGTGATTCCAGCACTGCTGCTGTTTTTCCTTACCGGCTGTGCCACCACGGGCACGGGTGGAAAGGATCCCGAGCCGGTGGCGCCCGGGCCACAGGAAATCGCCGAGACCATCCCAAGCTCCACCGCAACCATCGACGAGCATTTGTATGAACCCGAGATCGAGCCGGTGGCGGCTGATCCCGCGGACCCGCATGTTCATGCCAGTGTATGGGAACGCCTGGTCCACAGTTTTGCGCTCCCGGAGTGCGCCAACCATGAAAAGGCAGTCAAGTGGGCGCAGTGGTATGCGCAACACCCGGAATACATGGGGCGCATCTTCAAACGCGCTCAGCCATGGATTTATCACATCACCAACGAAATCGAACAGCGGGAACTGCCAGGCGAACTGGCTTTGTTGCCCATCGTTGAATCTGCTTACGACCCCTTCGCCTATTCACGCGGCAGGGCGCTGGGCGCCTGGCAATTCATTGCAAGCACCGGTAAAAACTACGGCCTGAACCAGAACTGGTGGTACGACGGAAGGCGTGATGTGTGGGCCTCCACTGACGCAGCGCTGACCTACCTCGACACGATGGCCGTCATGTTCGACGGTGACTGGCTGTTGGCCCTGGCCGGCTACAACTCGGGGGAAAACCGTGTAGCCAGGCAAGTCAAGAAGAACAAGGCTGCCGGCAAGCCCGCCGATTTCTGGAACCTGAAGCTTCCCCGGGAAACGCGTGGCTATGTGCCCAAGCTGCTGGGCCTGACCTGCCTGTTCAAATATCCCGAACAGTACGATTTTGAAATCCCCGCCACGCCGGATCAGCAGGTGATCGCCGCCGTGGATATCGGCCAGCAGGCCGACCTGGTGCTGGTATCACAGATCGCCGAGGTGCCGATTGACGTCCTGTTCACGCTCAACCCGGGCTACAACCGCTGGGCGACATCTCCCGATGGCCCGTACCGCATCGTGCTTCCGGTTGAAAGCGCTGAATTGCTGCAAGCCAAACTCGAACAGGTGGATGCTTCGGCACTGATGCGCTGGGACCAGGTGGTCGTGCAAAATGGAGACTCCCTGTCGAAAATCTCGGCCAGGCACAACGTGCCGGTGTCGGTATTGCGCAGCAGCAACAACCTGAACGGCGACCTGATTCGCGCGGGCCAGAAGCTGCGGTTACCCAGGGACGACCAACTGATGGTCGACCCGCTCTACGCACAGGCCGCAGTGGAGTTGCAGAACCTGCAATCCGGCCTGATCGCTGCGGACCAGATTACGCACAGAGTCCGCAGGGGCGAGAGCCTGTCCGTGATTGCCAGGCGTTACCGGGTGTCTGTCAGAGAGTTGCAGCGCTGGAACAACATTTCCGACCCCCGCAAATTGCGGGCCGGCGCCACAATCTCGATCTTCCACCAGCCGGCGCAGCCGCCCGTGGCGACCAGCGGCAGCGTGAAGTACGTGGTCCAGCGTGGCGACTCCCTGTGGAGCATCGCCCGCAAGTACAACGTGAGGGTCAACGACCTGAAGAACTGGAATGACCTGGGCAACAACTCGATGATCCAGCCCGGGCAGTCGATCAAGATCGAACTCTGATCCGTGTTCGGGTCCCGTTTGAAAAGGCGCCTGGGCATCCTTCTGGGCGTCCTGCTCTGCCATTCCGCCTTTGCTGTCGAACTCGAAGGTGAGCCTGTCCAGGGTGGACTCATCTTCGGGAAAACGGAACCCGGGGCAACAGTCTATCTGGATGACACGCCGGTCATGGTCTCTGCCAACGGTGCGTTCGTTATCGGTTTCGGCCGGGACGAAACAGGGGAACGCAAGCTTAGGATCACCGCCGCAGGCGACGAGGAAAAAGTTATCGCCCTGGCGGTCGCTCCACGCGAATACAATATCGAAAGGGTTGACGGGCTGCCGCCCAAAACAGTCACCCCGGACCCGGAAGCATTGGAGCGCATCCGCAAAGAAGGCGCGATGGTGTCCGGCGCACGCGCAAAACGCGACCCCCGAACAGATTATGAAGACGGCTTTGCCTGGCCGGCCGGCGGCAGAATCAGCGGTGTCTACGGCAGCCAGCGGGTGCTGAACGGCGAGCCACGCCGGCCACATTATGGACTGGACATCGCAGCCCCGACGGGCAGCCCGGTCTACGCACCGGCTGACGGTATCATCACCATGGCGCACCCGGATATGTATTTCTCAGGCGGCACCATCATCCTGGATCACGGCCAGGGGCTCTCTTCCAGCTTCCTGCACCTGAGCAAGATCCTGGTCGAGACGGGAACCGAGGTAAAAAAAGGTGACCTGATTGCAGAGATCGGTGCCACCGGCAGAGCTTCCGGACCGCACCTGGACTGGCGCATGAACTGGCTGGACCGGCGCGTCGATCCGCAATTACTGATGAACAGTCAACCGCCACCTGCTGCCGCCGCCAGCGCTACTCCCTGAATTCCGGACGCTGTGCGCTAGGTCCTGGACAGCTCCAGGCGCACCGGGGCGCCTGCTCCGGCGACATAACCGCCATCCACGCCCTTGGTCACGACCGACACCGCGTTGTGCGGGTGCAGGCTTTCGTAGTGCGTGCAGCGCGCCCAGAAGTCGAGGATGCGTTCATCCCGGTTCAGCGCGGTCTGAATCCGGCGGCCGGCATCTTCACAGAACATCAGGTTCTGGCCATTGAGACGGGCAAATGCCTGCTCGTCTTCGCGTTTCACCGTGGCTTGAACCGGCGTTTTCAGTGCGTCTTCGATTTCGTCGATCAGTTGGACGATGGGAAACATCTCGAAAGTGGGTGTCAGCCGGATCCGCAGCTCCGCCGCGCTGCGCTGGCTGTGTGGTGTGGCCATGATGCCCTCTTCGCTGCCCAGCCACTCGTGGATTTTCTGGTAATCGATCTGCTCGCGCCCGAAGAAATCCTGCCTGAATTTTTCCTGGATCAACTGCCGGGCCAGTGCGGCCGAACAGGGGCAGGTGCTCGAATACAGGACCTCCAGCCCCATTTCCAGGCTGAATTCGCTCCCTTCCAGGATGCCGATCATAGAGACGGGATAACGCCGCCAACCCACATTATCGCTCAGAAGCGCCGGGCGGCGGGTTACGTAGTCGAAGTCCACGCGGATCAGCGCGCGGTCGCTTAGCCCCTCGTGCGAATCGAGGAATGAACGCAGCAATTGCCTTAGCGTGCAAGGGTTAAGCGGCCTTTCGCCAAACCCCTGGTCCAGGTGCAGGTAGAGTCGCGACATGTGTATGCCGCGCACTTCCGGGTCCACCAGGTTGACATAAGCCGTGACCAGCGCACTGGACTGAATCAGCCCGCCCGCGCCGTCTTCGATGCGAACCGGCATCTCGATCTCGTTCATGCCGACCCAGTCCAGTTTGCCCGCGACTTCCGCCCGGGCGTCGTTGGCAATGTCCGGCATTTCCTGCAAAACGCTTTCAAATGGCGTCATAAAGTTATCTCCAGTCCTGATACGACCATATCGGTCCCGATAGACCCTTAATCAAGTGAACAGATCGCACAGAATTGTGAATTATCCGTTAAAAACCGGGCAGATACAAAAAACAGGCACCGAATTTGACCGATTTCGCTGACTCATATCAATCTTTTTACGGTGAGCGAATGGTAGAGTTTCGCCAAATTCAAACAGGGGCTTGAATGATGAAAAACGTACCCGAACTGACACCAAGGGAATACTACCGGTTGCCCTGGTCACTGACAGACAACGCGATTTCGTGGCTGGAAGTGACGGACGACTGCAACCTGGCGTGCGAAGGCTGCTACCGCCCGCACATCAAGAACCACAAATCGCTGGAACAGATTGCCGAAGAACTGGCCGTATTCAAGGCGCGGCGCAAGAGCGACTGCATGAGTATTGCCGGGGGCGACCCGCTGGTCCATCCACAGATTGTTGAAATCGTCAGGATGGTCAAGGAGGCCGGCTGGAAGCCCATAATCAACACGAACGGGCTGGCGCTGGGCATGAAACTGCTGCGCAAGCTGAAAGATGCCGGCGCCTACGGATTCACCTTCCACGTGGATACCACGCAGATTCGTTCTGATTCGGAAGCGGTCACCGAGAAACAACACAACGCACTGCGGCTTAAATACGCCCAGATGCTGGCTGAAGTGGGCGGGCTTTCCTGCTCGTTCAACCAGACCGTGTGCGTTGACACGCTCGACCAGGTCAAGGACACGATCGAGTGGGCCCAGCAGTATCCGGACCTGGTGCACACCATGGTGTTCATCCTGTTCCGGACCCCGGAACTGTACGGCGATTACGACGTGTTCGCCAACGGTAAGCCGGTAGACATCACCAAAACCTATGAACGGCCCGACTGGGGCGGTGACTCGCTACTGAAAGCCAAGCACGTGGTCGCCAAGATCCGTGAACTGGATGCCGACTACCAGCCCTGCGCCTACCTCAGCGGTGACCAGGACCCCAACTCGACCAAGTGGCTGCTGGCATCGCGCCTGGCGTCCAAAGACCAGAGCTTCGGCTATGTCGGGCCCCGCTCGATGGAAGCCATCCAGAACGGCCATCATTTCTTCAAAGGCACCTGGTTGAGCTACACTGATCCGAAGCAGAACCGCAGGGGCCGGACCACGATGATGCTGTTATCTCTGTTCGATAAGCAGACACGCGCGGTGGCCAAACGCTGGTTCTCCAACCTGCTCAAGAAACCTTCCTCACTGTTTGACCCGGTTCACATGCAATCCTTCATGGTCATTCAGCCCATCGATGTGCTGGAGGACGGACGTGCAAACATGTGCGACGGCTGTCCCGACATGACGGTGCACGAAGGCGAGCTGTACTGGAGTTGCCGGCTGGAAGAGATCAAGGAATACGGCTGTTTCCTGCAGGGTGTCAAGCCGGACGGTTCGCAGCCACGCCCTCACTAAAAAATTGCACTACACAAGGCAAGATTTCCCGCCCCGGTACTTGCAGATCGGGGCGGGACATGGTTTATTCTTCTTATTCCAAGTCCCATCCATGCAAACTCGGAGAACCACATGTTCAGGCAATCTCTATTAACCCTCTCAGCCCTGCTTTCACTTGGCCTGTTGGTCGGCTGCGCAAGCACTCCTTCCGGCCCGGCGCCAACCTTCCAGGCAGATGCAATCGATGCGGAAGACTACGTTCCCAAGGTTGATTCGTTCGCGGTGATCCTGGATGCGTCATCGTCCATGAGGGATGAATCGCAAGGCGCCGTCAAGTTCGATACCGCCAAGGATTTTGTCTCCACTTTCAACCAGACCGTCCCGGAACTGGATTACCAGTCGGCCCTGGTCAGGTTCGGTGGTTATGCAAATGACGCGCCACCAGCCAGTGCCGTTTACGGACTGACTGGCTACCAGCGCAGCGGCTTCGCATCCGGCCTGGATTCGGTCAGCCAACCCGGCAACATCACGCCGCTGGCCGAGGGAATTGACGCCGCGGCCGACGCCCTCAATGGCCAATCCGGCCCTGTCGCAGTCATCCTTGTCAGCGATTTCTGGAAGGTGCTGAATCAGCAGGGAGCTGTCGCTGCAGCCGAAAACCTGGCTTCACAGCACCAGGGCAATCTGTGCCTGTACGTCGTCCAGGTGGGTGACTACAACGCAGGCTGGCTAACTGAAAACCTGGCCGGTGTCAGCGGATGCAGCAAAGTCATGAGTATTGGCGACCTCGCCTCAGCCGGCGCCATGGGCGCTTTCGTCAAGGATGCGCTGCTGAAACCCGCACCTGAAAAACCCGTCCAGTATGAAAAGATCTCGTTCTCGGCAACCGCCCTGTTCGACTTCGACAAATCTGTTCTGAAGCCGGAAGGCAAGGCCGAACTGCGCAAGCTGGGCGAGTACATCCAGGGTAAAGGCGTACAGGTCGTCGATATCGACGTGATCGGCCACACCGACAGCGTCGGCACTGATGAGTACAACCAGAACCTCTCGGAGGAGCGCGCGAACACGGTCAAAGACTTCCTGACCAGTGAAGGCGTCAACGGCAGCATCATCGACGCCAGCGGCCAGGGTGAAAGCAACCCGGTTGCCGATAACGACACAGATGAGGGACGGGCCAAGAACCGTCGAGTCGAAGTTCACGTCGGCGCGAAACAGAAAAACCAATAGTGGAAAATTGAAGGAGCAGCAGCCTTAGTTGCTGCTCCTTTTGACTATGAAAACAAGGTTGACCTTCATCATCGCCGGGTTGGTTCTCGCCACAACGCTGGTGGTGACGGCTTCTGGCGCTCCGAAAACAGACCGGATCAAAATTCGTTATGTAACTCCAAAAGATGCCGCATATCAGCAGGTCTACCTGGATATGAAGCGACGGGGCACACTCGAAAAGCTGAAGGTATTTCTCAGCCCGTTAATTTTACCCAGAACCCTGCGCATCAGGCTGGCCGAGTGCGACGGGGAGGCGGATGCCTACTACGACTCCGCCTCCATTACGATCTGCTACGAACTGGTCGCCGAAGTATGGGAAAACATGCCGGAGGAGACGACTCCCAGCGGCATAGAACCGATCGATACGTTGGTCGGCCCCTTGTTTGAGATCATGCTGCACGAAGTGGCGCACGCCTTGTTCGACCTGCTGGAACTTCCGGTGCTGGGACGTGAAGAGGACGCGGCCGACCAGGTGGCAGCCTACATGCTTTTAAGGCTGGGTGACGAGGCGGCGCGCCGCCTGATCCTGGGAACTGCCCGGGCATACTATGTCGAGGAATTGAAAACCGGCGATTGCCGTTCCCTGGAGCAATATTCCGGTGAGCACAGCACGCCCGCCCAGCGAGCCTTCAATTTGCTGTGCATTGCTTACGGGGCCAACAAGAAATTGTTCTCCGACTTTGTCGACAAGGGCTTTTTGCCGAAGGAAAGAGCCAAGTGGTGTTTTGAGGAATACGAGCAGGTCGAGGACGCATTCGAGACATTGATCAGGCCCCATATCGACCAGGAGCTCGCAGATCGCTTACACGACCGGCCCTGGCTTTGTGACCGGTTTGAAGACAGTGCTGACCTGACGCCTGAGGATTGTTTACTGGCGCCGGTTGAGTAGTCTGTCGCTTACCGTTCCGAAAGATATGAGCTGGCGAAATTGATGGCTTCATTCGGCTTAAGCGCAATTGCCTCGGCTTCTTCCCGGGCTTTGTCGTACTCCCAGCCATCTTCGGTTACCCGGCCGATCATCCACACCGCCGCTACGCGGGTAGCCGATCCACAATGAATGTAAACGGGCTGGTTCGCCCGGTCACCCAGTGCGTCCATCAATCGCCCGATGTCATCGGGTGTGGCATTGGGTGGATCGAGTGGAAGATGCACATAGTTCATTCCTGCTGCCTGCGCAGCGTGACGGCTTGCTTCCACATCAATACCCTCCTCTGTCGACAGGCGCAGGCTGACGATGGTTTTAAAGCCTTTCTCCTTCAACTGCGGAATCGCTGAGGGATCTGTCGCGCCACCGAAACCCACCAGGGGCCCGGCGAACCCGGAGGAATCGCTCAAGGAGGAAAAGTTTTTAATCCCGGGGATATCAGTTTTCACAACGTCCGAGGATACCTGTGTATCAGCCTGTAACCCAGTTACCAGTGCAATGGCCAGTATAGCCACGAAATTTAACTTTCGAAGTTCCATGGCGGTTAGCCGACCCTGCCCGGCAAGCTCGGAAGCTTCTCCATTTTCTTCTGCTCGATCACATCTTCCAGCAGTTCCTTCCCCGCTTGCACAAGGAACTCGGGAGCGGCCCACTCGTCTACATCGAAATCGTTTTTGATGTAACCATGCTTGAGCATGAAGTCCTTACCGATCTTCACCCGGGCCAGGTTCTGGGCCGACAGGTTAGGCACCATGTCGACGTGTTTAATGCCCTCGTAAGTATCTTCTTCATCCAGGTAATAGGTCTGCTTGTTTAGAATGACCGCCGCGGCGCGTTTGTGTGCGTTGGCCCAGCGCCCGGCCCTGATCATGCCTTTCATGAAGGCGACGGCGAGTTCCGGATGTTCTTCAGCCATCACGTCGGTACAGGTGATGATGGCCGGGATGTTGGCAACTTGCAGCCTCCAATCCGGATAACTGGAAAGGTCTTCGATAGCCGCCAGTTCGCCCGTCGCTTCCTGTATATGCTGAAAAACTTTGCTCTGCGAATAAATCGCGTCAACTTTTCCTTCTAGCAAGGCGGTTTCCAGCGGACGGAAAGCCAGGTCATGTTTGTGGTCGCGGTTCAGTTGCCAGTGTGACGGGTTATACAATGGCACCAGCATTTCGGGATTGTCATACCAGTCATCCGGGTAAGGGAAATCTACCAGTTGTATATCTTTTTCCGTCATGCCGTTCATTTTCAGCATCAGCAGAATCGCCTGGTGTTCCTGGATCCGCCACCAATCATTCTTGAGCGTATTCAGGCTCTTGGTGATGCCGATTTTCTTACCTTTCAGGTCACTCATTCTGAACAGGTTGTCCCTGGCGCGCACCATCAGGCAGCCACCCTCCCAGGGGACGTGGGTCAAGCCCAGCATGCGGGTCCTGCGGTAGTCCGCGTGGACGTGGATGGGTGGAAACAGGCCGCCAAAGCGGATCAGGTTTTCCTGGTTGTGAATGTAGTGCGGGTACCAGTCGGTCTCCGCGCGAGAACGAAAATATGCATAATCGACACCAATCTTCAGATATTCCTCATTAGTCCAGCCGAGTTCCTGGTCGATGTTGCTGGCGGAAACCAGGGGGCAATTGGTGTAATACACTTCTTTCCAGTCCAGGCTGATGGTGCTGGTCTTTTTGCCGTCGACTTCCTTGATCACCGCCCTGCTACCTTGATCAGCGGCGTGTGCACTGCCGATTACACCGCCAGAAGCCAGGCCCGCGCCCATTGCTGCAAGCCCACCCGCTGTGGCAATGCTGGTGCTGACAAAATCGCGGCGTGAGAATGAGGTAGAACTGTTGTTGTCGCTGCTCATGATGCTTCCTCCGAATCTGATTATTGTGTGCGTGCGCCTGGAGGCGTTTGACACCACTCCAGTCTGAGGCTAGCACCGGGACTTTCAAAAAAATGGATATTTCAGGACAAAGCCCGGTAGATTTGTGACAATGTATAAACGATCGGCTACTTACTTGTCGCAGATCAACTGACGCTTGCCACAAGAGGCCTTGTCCAAGTGAAACGAATGCCCCAGGAAGGAACGGTGCGTATTGGCGTCGCTGCCAGCATTCCGGACATTCTGACATCCCTGGGCACCAACCCGCAGGCAGTTTTCGAAGAAGCAGAAATCGATATTGAGTTGTTCGGCGATGCAGACAACATCATCTCCTACGCCGCCAGGGGGCATTTGATAAAAGTCTGCGTCGACATGACCGGTTGCGAGCATTTCGGATTGCTGCTGGGGCAGCGAGGAAATCTCTCCTCTTTCGGGCTGATCGGATTCCTGGCACAGCAGTCAAAGAGCGTGGGTTCGGCCCTGGACAGCCTGCAACGCTATTTCCATCTCCACGCCCAGGGTGCCCGGATCAGAACATCAGTTGAAGGGAAACTGGCGAGACTCAGCTATCACATTTACGAACCACTGGTAGAAGCGACTATGCAGATCGAAGACGGTGCGATGGCCTGGGCGCTGAATATCCTGCGTGAATTGTGCGGCAAACAGTTCAAACTGGCCGCGGTGTGCTTTATGCATCGAGCGCCGTCCGACCGCAGACCCTATGACCGTCTTTTCCAGGCGCCACTCAGTTTCGATTCCGAGCAGGAGGGCTTGTATTTCAACGCGGATCTGCTGGATAAACCACTAAAACAAGCAGACTCCCAGTTGCACAGGTTACTCCAGAAAGAAGTTGACCGGGTCCAGGCAACCTATCACGACGACTTCCTGAACCACTTTCAACGGGTACTGCACAGTGTTTTGTGGGTACGCCCTGCCTCAGCGGATGAACTTGCAACGCTGTTTTCCATGAGCAGCCGAACGCTTCACAGGCGATTGCATGCACTGGGCACCAGCTATCGCGAAGTCGCCGACAAGGTGAAATGCCAGATCGCCTGCCAGGTGCTGGCGGATTCGGAAATGCAAATGACAGATCTCGCCGAGCTGCTGCACTACCATGACGCCAGTTCGTTCATCAAGGCGTTCAGGCGCTGGACGGGAGTGACGCCG
>JARFQZ010000030.1 GCA_029287515.1 Lysobacterales bacterium | reverse complement strand
TTTCTTCAAGCCCAGTTGAGTGCCGATATTGGCGCCTTGGAACAGGGAGACGCGGTTTTCGCCTGTTATTGCTCGCCAAAGGGGCAGGTGTTCGGATTATTGCTCGTCTGCCGGCTAGAAAACGGCTTTCGGATTATCGGTGCTGCTGAATTATTACCCGCCATGCTGGACCGGTTGCGGATGTTTGTGTTTCGGAGCAAAGTCAAATTCGCAATGGAGGAATCTTCACCGGTTTACGGCCTGCAGCCTTCTGAGACCAGACCGGCGACAGGCGCTTTTCAGCCAGCCGGTTTAAAGGTCCGGTACGTGGTGACAGACGTTCCGGCAGAGGCTGTGTATGCTGGTGGATTCAAGGCTTTTGAAATCAGTAACCAGATTGCCTGGCTTGATAGAAATACCACCGAGAAATTCATTCCGCAGATGCTCGGATCCGAGCAAATCGGCGCTGTCAGCTTCACAAAAGGCTGTTATCCCGGCCAGGAAATCGTGGCACGTGCCCGCTACCTGGGCAAGGTGAAGCGCCAACCGGTCATTCTCACTGCCGATATCGACAACACGATTTCAAACGGTGATCGGGTGGAATTGGAACGAGATGAAAGCTGGGTCAATGGCACAGTTATCGACAGCGCCAGGGACGCTGATGGTATGAGTTACCTGTTTGTCATTACATCGGCCAACCCTGAGCCCCCAATCCGGGAGTTCAGGCATGGTGAACAAACCTATCGCTGCGCCACCAAGTAGCAAACCCAGCCCGGGTCCGCATCACCCGTTTCCGAGGGTTCGTAAATGCCATTGCCTTCATGGGTCGTCTCGTCTGTTCCTTCCCAGTAAACCGCCACTTCGCTGAAACCCGCCTCGGTGAGAAGTTCACGGATTTCCGGCAAGGTCCAGAGCCTCCAGTGATAACTGAACGCCTTGTCCATCCGGGAGCCGTCGGGAAATTCGAAGTGAATGTGACAGGTCATTGCGGCATCGATGGGGTTGAATGACGCCTGCTCCCAGATGTAGGTGAATCCGTCACATTCCCTCTCTTCCGTGATCTCCTTCGGCGCATCGTATCCGCCGTAGGCATCGAGGAAAAAAATTCCGTCATCCATCAATCCGGCGTGTACGCATCTGAAGTAATCGAGCAATTCTTCTCGTGCGAGGAAAAGGTAATAACTGAAATTCATCGCCAGGACGATATCGGCAAGCCCCGGATCAGTTTCAAGTACGTTTTCGTGCAGCAGCTGAATCCGTGACAGCTGATCTTCGTCCAGCTGTGAAAGGTTATTCAGCTCACCCCATTGCAAAACATCTTCATCCAGGTCGACGCCAATGGCATAGTGACCCGGGTCGCGCCTGACCCATTCACAGGCGGTGTTTGCCGTGCCGCAAAAATCCTCCCGCAACAACTCAGCGGGTCGGTCTCGCAAATCACGCCAGGTTTCCTGGACAAAATCGATTTCCGCCTCGGTGTCCTGTACCGACTCCTGGTAAAGCTCGTGGCGATCAGCCCGGGACGCCAGGCGACTTTTTCGCAGCCGGACCATGGCCTAGGGGTTGTCTTCCCTGATTCTGGCCGGGTAATGGGTCTCTACGTACTGTTCTATCAGGTCGAGAAACTCCGCCGCCACGGCGTCTCCGCGCAGCGTGACCTGCTTTTCGCCGTCGATGTATACCGGGGCGGAAGGGGCTTCACCGGTGCCCGGGAGGCTGATTCCGATATCTGCATGACGACTTTCTCCCGGTCCGTTGACGATACAGCCCATCACCGCCAGGGACAGGTTTTCCACACCATCGTACCGGCGCTTCCAGTCGGGCATCCGTCCCCGCACAAATTCCTGCACATCCTGCGCAAGGGACTGGAAGAAAGTGCTTGTTGTTCGGCCACAACCCGGACAGGCGGTGACCATCGGCGTAAATGCCCTGAGTCCCATACTTTGCAGCAATTCCTGGGCCACGTGAACTTCGTCGGTCCTTGGCTGCCCTGGCTCCGGTGTCAGCGAAACCCTCACGGTGTCGCCAATGCCCTGTTGCAGCAGAACTGCCATTGCCGCCGTGGACGAAACGATGCCTTTGCTGCCCATGCCGGCTTCGGTCAAACCCAGGTGCAAAGGATAGTCACATCGTTCGCCCAGCGCCCGGTAAACACCGATCAGGTCCTGCACGTCACTGACCTTGCATGAAAGGATGATCCGGTCATGCGCCAGGCCCAGTTGTTCGGCCTGCTTCGCGCTGTCGACGGCGGAGGAGATCAACGCCTCCCGCATCACCACTGAAGCATCCAGCGGTTTGCTCAGTTTTGCATTTTCGTCCATCAACCTTGCCAGCAGGCGGGCATCCAGGCTTCCCCAGTTGACACCGATCCGGACCGGCTTGCCGTATTCGATTGCGAGATCGACGATGGTGGCGAACTGTTCGTCTTTTTTCCGTCCGAACCCGACGTTGCCGGGATTGATTCGGTACTTGGCCAGGATGGAGGCACACTCGGGCACTTCCTTCAGCAGTTGGTGCCCGTTGTAGTGAAAATCCCCGATCAACGGAACATTGCAGGACATCATGTCCAGGCGGCTCTGGATTTCAGGGACTGCCGCGGCAGCTTCCAGCGTATTGACGGTAATCCGGACCAGTTCAGAGCCGGCCCGGGCCAACTCTGCGACCTGCCGGGCCGTGGCTTTAACGTCCGCGGTGTCCGTGTTTGTCATGGACTGCACCACGATGGGGTGATTGCTGCCCACTTTGACCGAATCAATGCTGACAGTAGGTGTTTCGCGGCGTGACGCCGTCCGGGCGATTTCAGTCATCGTTGTTTTCTTGGTTCTTGCCTTCCGCCGCATGGTGCCGGCTGTCGCTGATGACAGGCCAGGCCGACTGGAGGTAGGTCCACATGGACCAGAGCGTCAGCGCGGCAGCAGTATAAAGCAGAATTTCGCCGATCAATGCGATGGGTATCCAACCCATGTTGTCGTGGTAGAGCAGAAAACCGATGGCCGTCATCTGGAAACCGGTCTTCAACTTACCCACCGAGCTTACGTTCACCAGGGCACGTTCACCGACCTCCGACATCCATTCACGCAGGGCGGAGATCGTGATTTCGCGGCCAATGATGATGGCTGCCGCAATGGCGAACACTACCTGGTAGGTCTCCTGGCGCTGCACCAGCAGCACCAGTGCGGTTGAAACCATGATCTTGTCCGCCACCGGGTCCAGAAAGGCGCCGAAGCTCGATGTCTGCCCTGTCCTCCGGGCAATGTAACCGTCAGCAATATCCGTGACCGCAGCCAGCACATAGATCACGACACAGGCCATGTTCGACCAGTCAAACGGCAGGTAGAAAAATAGCACGAGCACCGGCACAAGCGCGATGCGCAACAACGTAAGCATGGTCGGAACGGTCAGGTGCATGGTCGGGTTTCTTCTGGTCCGGTAAGCAGGGATATTATCGCAGACATCAGTGCTCAGTGCAGTGCCCTGAAGATTTCTTCAGCCAGAACCCTGCTGATACCCGGCACGCTGGACAGTTCCTCGATCCCCGCCTTTTTTACCCCCTGCAAACCGCCGAAATGATTCAACAGCGCCCGCCGCCGGCGCGCACCGATACCGGGTATTTTTTCCAGCCGTGATTTCGTGGCTGCTTTCTGGCGTTGCCCCCTGTGCCCGGTGATGGCGAAACGGTGAGCCTCGTCCCTGACCTGCTGAACCAGGTGGGAGGCCGGGGACTCCGGGCCCGGCCTGTGACTGCGCGCGGGTGAGGACAATATCCATTCTTCGTGCCCTGCCCTTCTCGACCTGCCCTTGGCAATGCCCAACAGTGGAATACCTGTCAAGCCAAGTTCAGCAAGAACGTCTTCGGCCTGGCTGAGCTGACCTTTACCACCGTCGATGATCAGCAGGTCGGGAAGCACACCGTCTTCCGCCTGAATTTTTCCATAGCGGCGGCTGAGCACCTGGTGCATGGCGGCGTAGTCATCACCCGGCGTTATACCCTTCAGGTTATAACGGCGATAACTTGATTTGACCGGGCCGTTCCCGTCAAAGACAACACAGGCCCCAACCGTCTGGTTGCCCGAAGTATGTGAAATGTCGAAACACTCGACAGACGAGGGCGTTTCGTCCAGGTTCAGCGCAGTCTGAAGTGCTTCGAACTGCGCTGCCATGTTGGCCCTGCCCGCAAGTCGCATCTGCAACGCCTGTTGGGCATTTATCAATACAGACTCAAGCATTTTGCGCCGTTGCCCCCGGGGTCGCGACTGGATGGCGACCCTGTGGTCCGCCGTCGCGGTGAAAACGGATTCCAGCAACTCCTCGTTTTGAAGGGCATGTGAAATCACGATATCGGCTGGCGGGTGTCTCTTCTGGTAGTACTGGCCAAGAAACGCCTCCAACACCTCTCCGGATGAGTACCCTTCAGTCTGGCTGGGATAGTAATTGCGCTGCCCCAGGTTCCTTCCGCCGCGCACTGACATCACCTGGACACAGACCTGCCCCCGCTCTCCACTCACGCCAATGAAATCAATATCCAGTTGCCTGCCGCTGATGAATTGCTGGGCCTGCATCTGTTTCAGCGCATTGATCTGGTCACGGAACATTGCCGCGGTTTCAAATTCGAGCGACTCCGCGGCCAGCTCCATGCGGGCAATCAACCGGGTCATGACTTTCTGGTTCCTGCCCCGCAGAAACAAAGCCGTATCCTTTACCTGGTCTGCGTAGTCTTTATTATTGACGAGCCCTACGCAGGGCGCCGTGCACCTGCGGATCTGGTATTGCAGGCAGGGGCGATTGCGATGGGAAAAATAACTGTCTTCACAATTTCGGATACGGAACAGTTTTTGAATCAGGTTAATGCTTTCCCGCACCGATGAAGCCGAGGGATAGGGCCCAAAGTATGTCTTGGACTTGTCCCTTGCGCCGCGGTGAAAAGCGATCCGTGGAAATTCGTGATCCGTGCTGATGACGATAAGCGGATAGGACTTGTCATCGCGGAGCAGAACGTTGTAACGGGGCTTAAGCGATTTGATCCACTCATTTTCCAGCAGCAGAGCTTCACCCTCGGTTCGCGTCAGGCTGACCTCGATCTGGTCGATCCGGGCCACCATGCGCATGATCCTGTCCCCTTTCGGGCGGGCATCGAAGTAACTGCTGACGCGCTTACGAAGATTTTTGGCCTTACCGACGTAAAGCGGTATTTGTTCGCTGTCTTTCATCAGGTAGACACCGGGACGCGTGGGCAACCTGGCCGCCACCGCTTTTCCGTCGAATCCCTGTTTGCGTTCCTTTGCCACTTTGCCGTTTCACCTTACTGCCGCGAGGGCCTTCCTGACACGTTCGAGATCCGCCGGGCTGTCCACGCCCGCAGGAATGAAGTCGGCTGCAAGATCCATGACAATGCTTCTGCCGTTTTCCAGGAATCGCAGTTGCTCCAGTTTTTCCAGCGTTTCCAGTACCCCGGGGCGCGTTTGGGTAAACTCCAGCAGGGCACTGGCCCGGTAGGCATAAAGACCGACGTGTCTTTTCCACGGCGTTTCATCGCCCATCACCCGCTCTGGGGAAAGGCCGCGGGGAAAAGGGATCATCGAGCGGCTGAAATACAGGGCTTGCCCGGAAGGCGCGGTGACGACCTTCACCACGTTACTGTCCGCCAACTCGGATTCGCTTCTGATGGGCAGGTACAGGCTGGCCGCGTCGGCGGTTGGATCGTTATGCAAAAGTTCGGCGACCTGGTCCAGGCAGTTAGCCGGCATCAACGGCTCATCGCCCTGCAGGTTCACCACCACCGTATCCGGCGTCCAGCCCAGTATGTTTATACATTCGGCGATTCTGTCGCTGCCGCTCGGATGGTCCGCTGACGTCTTCACCGCCGTTGAACCGAACCCACCGGCAAGCTCACACACTTCCGTGTAATCCGTAGCGATCATGACCGACTCAGCATGGGCCGAGCAGGCCCTGCGATAGACTTGATCAATCAGCGTTAGGCCGTCGATTTCAACCAACGGGGTATTGGGACGTCGCTGCGAAGCCAGGCGGGCCGGAATAAC
>JARFQZ010000358.1 GCA_029287515.1 Lysobacterales bacterium | reverse complement strand
TTGCCTGAATTTCTGAGGTGAAATGCCGTTTCTGAGTCTGAATGCCCGGGTGAAATTCGAAGCATCCGAGTACCCAAGGGAAAATGCGATGTCGTTGATGGGTTCGTCGGAGCGTTGCAGCCGGTCAATAGCCTGGCGAATCCGGATATCTGCCAGCAATTCCGAGTAGCATGTGCCCTGTTCGGCAAGACAGCGTTGCAGGCTGCGCCTGCTCATCATCAATGACTCGGCGATGGTGTCGATATGAAGCTTCTGCTCGCAAAGCAGAGCTTTTATCTGGAATCGCACCAGGTCGGAGAGGTCGCCGGACAAGCGAAGGGCATCGATGGATTCCGGTATTTCCTCAGATGGAAGAACGTCGCGCGAAAACGGCGCCCCCAGGGCCTCCCGTGGAATAACCATGTAGCTTGTCTGGACTCCTTTGATAATCCTCGATTCTGCAAAGCAGCTGTCTTCCGGAAAATTTTCTCTGCTTTGGTAGGTCAGGCCGATCTTCCTGGGAGACCAGTTCCTGCCCAATGCGCGCCTGATTATCATGGTGGTTGCGGACAGGGTTTCCAGTTGTGATTGGTAAGGGCCAATACCGGGCTCGCCGATCGTGGCTACATTGAGGCGAACCTCCACGCCATGGTCCGAAAGCCAGACACGCTGACCTGTGATCAGCATATCGTAAAGCGCGATGCCCCTGCGGAGGTAGTCGTAAACCGTTGTTGAGCGGTCCAGTTGTTTGCCTGCGGGCCCAAGGTCTCTCAAGCAAGTTTGCGTGCCGATGTATAGCCCGAGGTGCTCGGTGCCGGTGGCTTCGCATGCCATCTCCCCGAACTTGAAAGCGCTATTCAAACAAACCGCGCCAGCAGGGTGGTCGAGCAATTCTTCAGGTATTCCAGAAGCTGCCAGCAGATGCCCGAGCGGGGCGCCCAGGTGTTCGATAAACCGGGCATAGGCCAACAAGAACGCCACCCTGGTTACCGGTGTGGATTCATGGATCATGTGACAATCCAATTTAAGTCCTGAATTCAGGACTTTTCTTGATCTCAATCATAACCCAAGCAGCGAGTTGGCACCAAATGACAGGCTGGCTCGAGTATGCAAGTTCTAAAATGATTTTTAAAAGGTATAAGCCCGTCCGGTGTCAGTTCTGAGGCTCAACCCCGACGCAACAGAGAATACTGATCAAGCTAAGAAACTTACCTTTTGAAGGAGGACACATGGTTTTACGAGTTCAGCAATTGACCCTGCTATCCGTGGTCGCCACAGCGATGTTCATTTCGCTGTCATTTTATACACCCCCTGTCTTCGGCCAGGCCTACACCGCCGCTTATTGCGGCGATTATGCGCGCAGAGTGTCACGGAACTATTCGCGCGGTGGAGCCGTTGGCGGCACAGTCCGCGGGGGAGTGGGCGGAGCCGCCGTCGGAGCCGTCGTTGGCGGCAAGAAGGGCGCGAGGAAAGGCGCCAAGATCGGCGCCGTTACCGGTGGGGTTACGCGGGGCGTCCAGCGCGGCGTGACCTATGACGTCATCTACCGTGACTGCATGCGGGGACATTTTCCCTACTGAGAAAGTCACCTTTCAATTTTCAAATCAATTAACGAAAAGGAACTGGAATGAACATCAAGAGAATTGTACTGATTGCAACTATGACGCTGTCCTTGCTGCCGCTTTGCGCCGCTCTCGCGGCCGAAAAAGCCAAAGATGAGGTGCCGGGCGTTCAATACCAGATCGAAAAGTGGACTTGTGCTGATATGTTGAGGGAAACCGGTGATTCGCGCGATTTCACGATGATATACATGCATGGATTCATAAGCGGCAAGAAATCGGACATGGTGATGGACACGCTTGAATT
Source organism: Lysobacterales bacterium (assembly GCA_029287515.1). GTDB lineage: Bacteria > Pseudomonadota > Gammaproteobacteria > Xanthomonadales > SZUA-36 > JAHEFT01. The sequence goes on along the minus strand of JARFQZ010000358.1, from coordinate 2,772 downwards.
GACCGAGGCAACCGACAGGTTGCTGGACATCTGCATCGCCGATCCCAGTGCCAACCTGCTCAAGTCGTTCGAAAAGGCCCGCGGGTAATACTCACTTTTGAACCGGCTCAATGCCAGCCGGGTGAAACGGACTTCACACTGACCGTCCGGGGCCATGGGCCCCGGACGGTCATGCTTGATCACCGCAGGCATTGCAGAACGCTGTCTGGGCCACTGCAATGGCCGGAAAAACGTTAGGAGAAAACCATGACCGCTCCAGTTACAGTGAAGAAGCTCATTACCTTGCTGCTCGCAGCCGGCTTCCTGATCAGCAGTAACCTGATCGCCGCCGAGTTCAGTTATGACGAAAAAGCCTTCTCCGGTGAGAAGCCCTGGACGTCTGAGGAATTTCAGAACAATCCTGAAGAGTTTCAGTTTGTCGTTATCGGCGATCGCACCGGGGGCGCAAACCAGCAAGGCACTTTCGAACTGGCTATAGGTCAGCTCAACCTGTTGCAGCCGGAGTTCGTTATAAATGTCGGCGATATGATCGAGGGCTACAGCGACGACAAGGCAGAACTGAATGCCGAATGGAATGAAATCGACGATATGCTCGAGCAGCTCAACATGCCGTTTTTCCGCACCCCAGGCAACCACGACATTGCGAACGAGACCGCACAGCAGGTTTGGCGTGACAGACACGGCTCCACGCGCTATCACTTCGTCTACAACGATACCTTGTTCGTGGTCCTCGACAGTGAAGATCCGCCCCGTGAAGCTCCGGAGGGCATAAAAGAGAAACTGGAGCTTTACAACGAACTACAGGTATCGGACCCCGCCAAGGCGCAGGCCATGCTGGCTGAGTTCATGTCGGACGAGGCGGTTGTGGCCGGGCTCAGCAAACCCGTTGAATTCAGCGACGAGCAGCTTGACTTTTTCAAAGACGCGCTGGCGCAAAATGCTGACGTGCGCTGGACTTTTATATTCCTGCATGAGCCGGCCTGGGAGAATTCCTCGGATAGCTTCAAGGCGATCCAGGGAATGCTCAAGGACCGCAAGCACACCTTTCTCGCAGGGCACCTTCATTACTACGACTATGATCTCATCGATGGCTATGAACACATCACGATGGGTCCCTCAGGTGCTTCGTTCCATCACGACGGTCCTGGCAACGTGGATCACATCATGTGGGTGACCATGACCGAGGACGGACCGGAAATCGCAAACATCGCGCTGAAGGGCGTGTTCGATCGCAAGGGCCTGGATCCTGAGATGTTTGGCGCCTATGACCGTAAAGGGGCTGAGTAGAACAACCGGAAGCCGATGAAGCCAAAGCCGAGGCGAAACCGCTGCGAGGGGCCGACGGTTTTGCCGACCGAGCGTTTTTGACGCTGCATTAACTGAAATCAGATGAATAGCCAGGGAGAAATTACTAATGAAACATAATCTGTTTACTTTATCGATTGCTGCGTGCATTGGAATCATGCCCCTGAGCACGTTCGCCTGGGACCACCCGGGACATATGGCGACCGCTGCCATTGCCTACGTTGAAGTCGAACGCCAACGCCCGGAACTGATTGACCAGATCGGAATGCTTTTCCTGGCCCATCCGCATGCGGGTCCACTCTGGGTTGCTGCCGGAGCAGCCAAGGGAAGAGAGGCCACCCGACGCAAGTTCATTGAATGTGCCCGCTGGGCGGACGATATCAAGTTTACCGCCCCGGATGAACCGACCTGGCATACGGCACGCTGGCCGATCATCGCGGACGACGCACCGCCGGAAGCAATAGCTGCCGCCGAGGCGCGCCATGGCAGGCCCGCCGGACAGGCCATCGAGGCCCTGACCCTGAATTACGCCATGCTTCAGAATGTCGAATCCACGCCCAAGGAGCGCGCCCAGGCATTGTGCTGGGTATTTCACATCATGGGCGATATTCACCAGCCCATGCATGTCAGTGATCTGTTCTCGAAGGACTTTCCCACCGGCAATGCGGCGGGAACGATGAGCTACGTTTGGGACCCGGTAACCGACAGTCCAATTCCATTGCACATTTTATGGGACAGCAATGCGCTGCGTGTCCCGACACTGGAGGCTGTTGATCGCGCCACTCAGGAGTTCATGAAGAAATATCCGCGTTCGTCTTTCCCCGAGTTGCAGGAACATCCAATCGGCGACCCTGCCGTGTTTGTGGATTGGGCAAAGGAAAGTTACGGGATTGCGGCCGATTGGGTCTACGAGGATGTCGAGACCGTCCCCGACCCGGACATGGACGCGGATACAGCGAAACTGATCCAGAACATGATGGCTTTCATACTCGAGGGGAAAGCACCGGTTGACGAGGCGCCGCAACTCCCGGATGGATACTGGGAGAAAGTGCCGCCGACGACTGCGCGGCGCATTACCCTGGCCGGCTATCGGATAGCGGACCTCATCCTGTCGGCGGCCGATCAGATTGAGGCGGAAAGAAAGTTTCTCGGAAGGCCATAAGAAATGTCTTTCTTTTTCCATGAATCTGTCCATGCTCTCGAAAATTCGACGAGGAGAAAATTCTGATGAAAGTTATTTGGTTCACATTGGTCACTCTGCTGCTGACTGCCAGCCTGGTTGCCTGCACCAGCACGGCTAAAAAACCCGCGCTGCCAGAGGAAGTTCCGGAGATCGGGCATGGGATGGTGCAGGGTTACATGAGCATGGAGGAGCAACTGGACAGCAAGCTGTGGGAGCCGCCTGCGCCGACGGAAGACTCTCCAAGACAGGCACTTGACGACGCCATCAGTGCGAACACCGAGGCT
>JARFQZ010000199.1 GCA_029287515.1 Lysobacterales bacterium | reverse complement strand
ACTTAAGATTGAGCTCGGATTTGAACTCCCGTTGACGGTCCGCAATGTACTCGAGGTAAACCAGGGCATCCGGCGAGCGCACATCCAGCTTTGAGCGGGGGCTTTTTGTACCGGATGAAGGTGTCGGAACGTGGCCCTTGTCGGCGGCCAGCGCGTAGAGAATCTGCCGCCTGTACACCACCAGGGGCGGATCCTGCAATTCGACGATGTAGCGCTGACGGTCGTCGACTGAATCATTTCCCTGCCGCGCACCGGCCCAGGGTGACACCAACAGCAGGGTCACCAGCACAATGCACGCGGTCAGGTACTTCTGTTTCAGATCAAACGTCATCCATGGCTCCTGGCGGGACTGCGCATCGTCACCAGTTCTTCCGCGGCGGTCGGGTGTATGCCGATCGTGCAGTCAAACCGATCCTTGGTCAGGCCCGATTTTACAGCGACTGCAAAGCCCTGGACAATTTCCGGGGCATCCAGTCCTACGATGTGAATTCCGACCACTTTCTGGCTTTCGCGTTCCACGATGAGTTTCATCATCGTTTTCTCGTCGCGCCCGCTCAAGGTGTGCTTCATCGGGCGGAATTCCGACAGGTAAACGTCGATCGGGCCGATGTGGTGCAACGCATCTTCCTCGCTGTAGCCCACGGTGCCCACGGGAGGTTGCGAAAAGACGGCTGAAGGCACGAACTGGTGGTTGACCGGCCGGTTTTTGTCTCCGAACACGGTGTCGGCGAAGGAGTGCCCCTCGTACAACGCCACCGGTGTCAGGTTGACCCGGCTGGTGACGTCACCCACGGCGTAAATGTGTTCGATGTTGGTGCGGGAGTATTCATCAACCACTATCCGGCCGTCGGCACGCACTTCCACGCCAATTTCGCGCAGACCCAGGTCACGCACCAGGGGCACGCGCCCGGTCGCATACATGACCTGGTCAACGTCCAGAGAATCTCCGTTCCGGAGGCTCAAAACCAGTCCGGAAGCCGTCTTCTCGATGCTGGCAATATCCGATTCCAGCTTCAGGTCTATGCCTTTTTTGACCAGTTCTTCAGTCACCACCCTGCGCACATCCTGGTCGAATCCGCGCAGAACGGCATCGCCACGGTAAATCTGTGTAACGTCAGCGCCGAGGCCATTGAAAATTCCGGCAAATTCGCAGGCAATGAATCCGCCTCCCACGACGGCCACGCGGGCCGGTAACTGCTCGAGGTCGAAGGCCTCGTTGGACGTGATAGCGTGCTCAATGCCTGGTATATCGGGCGCCCAGGGCGTTCCGCCGGTGGCGATCAGAACATGTTCGGCGGTTACCGTGCGGTCGCCCGCCTGCACGGTATGCGGGTCGATGAATGAGCCGCGCCCGTTGATCAACTCGACACCGGAATTGGCCAGTAAGCCCAGATAAACTCCGTTCAGCCGGTCAATTTCCCGGTCCTTGGCGCGGATGAGATCCGGCCAGCTGAAACGGGCAGGTTCGGTTTCCCAGCCAAAGCCGCGGGCATCCTCGAAATCCTCCGCGAAATGTGACGCATACACAAGCAACTTCTTGGGCACACAACCGCGGATGACACAGGTGCCACCCACGCGGCTTTCCTCGCAAATACCCACGCGCGCCCCATGTCCGGCCGCTATCCTGGCGGCTCGAACACCACCGGATCCTGCGCCGATCACAAACAGGTCAAAATCATACTGGCTCATACTTTTATCACTCTCCTGACGGCACGCGCACTATACCTTTTCTCTACTTTGAGCGCTTGACACAATCAGACCGTGGTTTGACGGTTTAAATTTCGGAAAAGATGTATTGATCTGAATCATTTAGGTATCTAGAATCTCTTGGACTTGGCACCGTGGTTTCCGTAGCATGGCGCCACAAGTAAAATATGTGACCTGGAGCTTCATGCTGTCTGCCTCGCAAATCGTTTTCGAACGCTATTTTGAACCGGTGTTCGAACCCGTAAATTTCGACCTGAAAAGCGGCGAACTGCTGCTGGTAACGGGCGCCAACGGTTGCGGCAAGACCACCCTGATCCGCGTGCTGGCAGGGATTCTGCACCCCACTTCCGGCCAACTCGACCTGAAAGCCGCGGGCATGGCCTATGTGGGCCACTACCTCGGCATCAAGGACGATCTCAGCGTGGTTGAAAACCTTCGCTTCATGCGGGATTTCCTGGGCACATCCGGCACCAGCTGCGAACAACTGATCAGCCAGGTCGGGCTGACCCGGGTTGCAGAGCAACAGGCGCGGACACTATCCGCCGGCCAGCGCAAGCGTTGTGCATTGGCCCGCCTGCTGGTCAGCGAAGCGCAACTGTGGTTGCTGGACGAGCCCTATTCCAACCTGGACCAGGAAGGGGTTGAGCTGGTGGACATCCTGCTCAACCGACACCTGGACGCCGGGGGCGCCTGTGTATTGGCAACGCACGGCGCACACCGCCCGCAGTGGGCGGGCACGACCGATTACCACCTGGTTTCGGGGGCTGCGGCATGAGCGGCCAGGCCGTTAACGCCAGCCTGTCCAGGGCGTTCTTCGCACTGGTCCGCAGGGACATTTTACTGGCATTCCGGCGTCGCACCGAGCTGTTGTTTCCGGTGATCTTCCTGATGGTGGTGGTCAGCCTGTTTCCCCTCGGCATCGGCCCCGGACCACAACTGCTGGCGCGCATCGCTCCCGGAGTGATCTGGATTGCAGCCCTGCTGGCAACGGTAATCTCTCTCGACGCCCTGTTCCGTTCCGACTTTGAAGACGGCACTCTGGAGCAGTTCGTCATCAGCGGACATCCGCTCACCCTGATTGCGCTGGCGAAAATCCTGTCGCACTGGCTGGTTGCAGGCCTGCCTATCGTCCTGTTGTCACCACTGCTGGCCTTGTGGATGAACCTGCCGGGCGAATCACTCGGCGTGATGATCCTGACCCTGGCCATCGGCACCCCGATCCTGAGCCTGATCGGCTCCATCGGCGTGGGTCTGACCATCAGCCTGAAGCGCGGTGGTCAGCTGCTTTCACTACTGGTATTTCCGCTTTACGTCCCCATCTTGATCATCGCAACCGCGGCGGTTATGGCAGCCTCGGACAGTCTGCCTTATACCCAGTTCCTGGGCCTGCTGACAGCCGGCCTGATAACATCGGTAACCCTCGCGCCATTTGCGGCCGCCGCGGCCCTGAAAATCAGTCTGTCATGAATGTAGAAACTGCAAAAACCAATAAACCCAGGAAGAACGCCTTCGTGATGTTCATTCACAAGATGGGCTCGCCTCCCTGGTTCTATAATTTCACCGGCAAATTCATTCCCTGGTTCTGGGCGATTTTTATCGTGCTGACCGTCTGGGGGCTGTACCTTGGCCTGGTCAAAGCTCCGGCCGACTACCTGCAGGGTGAAAGCTTCCGGATTCTGTACATCCACGTGCCCGCTGCCTGGATGTCATTGCTGATATACATTTCGATGGCCATCATGGCGTTCATTGCCCTGGTCTGGCGGATCAGGATTGTGGAAATCCTGGCCATGACCAGCGCGCCCATCGGCGCCGCCTTCACCATCGTTACACTGGCCGCCGGCTCGCTATGGGGACGCCCCACCTGGGGCACCTACTGGGTGTGGGATGCAAGGCTGACCTCTGAACTGGTCCTGCTGTTCATTTACCTGGGGATCATCGGGCTTTACAACGCCATCGACGAGCCTCGCAAAGCCGCCCGGGCCGCCTGCTTGCTGGCACTGGTTGGCGCGGTTAACCTGCCGATCATCCATTACTCGGTGAAATGGTGGAACACGCTTCACCAGGGCAGCAGTATCAGCCTGATGGGGGGCAGCAGTATCGACACAAGTATGCTTTGGCCGCTCTTGATCATGGCCGTGGCCACAAAATTTTATTACGGAGCGAACCTGTTGACCCGTGCACGGGTCAAACTGCTGGAGCAGGATATTCGTAAAGCCTGGGTTCGCGAAGTTTTGAAGGAGAAAAACGGATGAGTCATACCCCTTTCATCATTGGCGCCTATTCGATCGGCGCAATCGTTCTCCTCTGGTGCGCATTTGCGCCCCTGTTGCGAAAGAAATCAATCACCAGGGACATCAGGCGCCTGGTACAAGTCGAGGAACGTTCCCGTGACACCAACACGTAAGAGAAGATTAATTGCGGTTTTGTTGATCCTGGCCGGCGTCGGCGTTGCCAGCACAATCGCGTTTTACTCACTGCAGGAGAACCTGCTGTATTTCCAGAGTCCCAGCGAACTGGCCCAGCAGCCGATTCCGCCTGGCCGGCAATTTCGCCTGGGCGGGCTGGTTAAACCCGGCAGCGTGGAACGGCAGGGACAGAGCCTGACGACCCATTTCGTGGTCACCGACGGGCCGGAAGAAGTCACCGTTGAATACGTCGGCACCCTGCCAGACCTGTTCCGCGAAGGCCAGGGCGTCATCGCCCGGGGCGCGCTGGATGACTCGGGCCGGTTCGCAGCCACCGAAGTGCTGGCGAAACACGATGAAAATTACATGCCGCCGGAAGTGGCGGACGCCCTGGAAGAATCCGGCCACCTGATGACCGAAGGTAAAGGGGGCGGATAACGATGCTCCCAGAACTTGGACAGATCACCCTGATCGGCGCCCTGCTGGTCGCACTGACCATGGGCATTCTGCCGATGATCGGTGCGTCCACCGGCAACCAGCGGCTGATGCGCATCGGCCAGACCGGGGCCGCTGCCCAGTTTTTCCTGATCGCCTGCTCCTTCATCATCCTGACCTGGGCATTCATCGTCCAGGATTTCTCGGTCGAATACGTGGCCAGAAACAGCAACTCACAATTGCCCATGGA
>JARFQZ010000204.1 GCA_029287515.1 Lysobacterales bacterium | reverse complement strand
TGTTCCACTCGGGCAATTCGCCCTTCAACCCGCTTGATACCCTTTGGACCAAACTTGGCACGTAAGAATTTGGCATACAGCCCCGCATCCAGGTGGTAGGCATAGTTGATCTTGCTGGACTCTGAAACCGCGAACTTACCTTCCTTGGCGGCCTGGTGCTCAAAACAATAATCACCCACTTCACCGGCGAAACCACGGGCCTTACCCATCAACCACAGGTGATGAAAATCAGCCATCCAGGACGATTTGCCAACTTCACCAAAGGGGTGAATATAACGATCGCCCAGCCGGTCCCAGTTTTCGAATGAAATACCGAGTTTGAAACTCGCTTCTGTTGCGCGCATGAATTCCCGTTCATCGATGCCGAGCAGAGCATGAAACGAGCGGAAGGTGGGTATCGTCGCTTCACCTACACCCACGGTGCCAATTTCGTCGGACTCAACCAGAGTGATCTCGAGCAATGCTCCCAGCTGTGCTGCCAGGGCCGAGGCCACCGTCCAGCCGGCGGTACCGCCCCCGGCGATGACAACGCGTTTAACAGTTTGGTCTTGCATACGGGGCTCCGGTTATCGGTTGAGGCGCTGCAGAAGCCAGGCGCGCAGGCGCCGGGCTTTGAGTTCGTCCATTGGCGCGAGGTTCCCACGCGCGGCTTCAGGCAGGTGCGCCCCGGCCTGGTCAGCCGGCCCAAAGACGTAGTAGTCAAAAACACTGCGCCACGCACGTTTTTCCTGCTCGGGACGATCACGCAAACTCAAAAGTGCATGCAGCAAGGTATTTTGCGGCGTATCTATGTATTGCGGCGACGTATTCCACCAGTAGTTGACCATGACATTGAAGCCATCCTTCGCCTCGACTTCATGCCACCACATGGTCGGGTAGAACAGCGCGTCCCCCGGTTCCAGGTCCGCGATTTCACCCACCGCCAATGCTTCCCGCAGCCGCGGAAAACGATCGAAGTCAGGCTTATTGATGTTCGTCATGGTTAGAACCTGGCCACCCGGGGTTGGCTCCAGCGGACCGGGATAGAGATTGTGGATTTGCTCAGGTGGAAACAACGTGAAGCGGCGCCGACCGACCAGGCAGCAGGCGATATTGTTCGACATGTCGTAGTGGGCCAACGCGGTGGAACGGTTGCCTATCCAGGCGCCGACTAGAGGCGGGTTAGCCTCGAACATACTGTGGTTCAGAACGAGATCGTTTTCAGCGCGAAAACCGGGGAGAAATGTATCTACATCGGTCGAGCCTATGTAGAAAGTTGGCGAGTCGTGCTCGTCCTCTTCGACCAGCGCGATCATGATATCCAGGTATTCATCAAGCCGGCCCCGGTCGGACTCGAAATCGAGCTGAGTAACGTCTGACGTGTAAGAAAAACGCCCTTTATGTTCGGGTTGGGCGATAAAAGCAACGACCGGCCGGCCCTGGTAGAAAGTTTTGAGATAATCCGATGCTTTCCGGGGTGAACCTGTACCGACCAGTGGCCAATCTCGCACCAGGCCCTTGAGGATGGCAGGCTGTTCGGCCTCCATCAGTTCGTCATAAGGAACCGCATCCGGCGCTATGCCTTCGATCACCCGGGTCTTGCGTGCGATCTGTGTCATGAATTCAGGCCTGGGCGGCGGCACGCCTGCGCTTTTTAAGCTCGACGAGCCATTCAATATTGCCGAGCGAGTTTGCCACGAACAGGGCGAATTGCAGGCAGCCCTTCCGGTTCAGTTGCTCAAGAGCAGAGCCATCAAGTGATTCAAGCCGCTCCTGGTTGATGGTGAAAAAGCCAGGCAGTTTATAATGCGTGTTTTCGTCAAGACTGATTTTCGCTTCCATCGCCTCGATCAGTTCAGCGTCTTCGAATGCGGCAAACATCGTCTTTGATGCTTCCGCTCCATCGAAAATGATCTGCAAAATACGAGTGACATGTTCCAGATAGGGTGAATTACCGCCGTGTGGCATGAAAACCGGCTCGCCCTCGGTTTCACTGATCCTTGGGCTATCGAGATTGACATGAATCATTGGCCCGCGATTGACCGAACCAACCGGCTTGTCCGGGTGAAGGCCAATCAGAAAAGGGCCACGTTGCTGAACCGCCGGTACATAGCGTGCATTCCAACCCGGTTCCTCGAGAAACAGGTTCTCGCTCTTGTCCAGCCCCAGCAGCGCCACGCTCTCGAAATTCCCATTCGAATCCTTGCGAAAGAGGATCGGGTACTCACGCTGTATAAAAGTGAATTCCGTCGGGAAAACCAGGGCCAGGTTGATGTTGTCACCGAATTCAGCCGAATAGCCGGTTCTGACCCTGAGGTCCTTGTGTGTCACGTTGTTGAGCATTACGGCATTGGTCATTTAAGCTTCCCGGCTTCGATGTATTATGACTTCAATGGTAACCTGAAATTACCGATATTTCCCGACCTAAAAAAGAAGGGCCGCCCGTATGAGGCGGCCCTTCCTGGATTGCCAAGACTAAAGTATCAGAACCTGTACCGCACGCCCAGGCTGTAACGTGAATCGAGTTCATAAGCCCATACGGTCATCTTTTCCTTACGGCGATACTGCCTGGAATCTTCACCGGTGATGTTGATGCCATCGAGCATGATAGACCACTGGTCGTTAAACGCGTAAGTGACGTTAAAGTCAATCTGGCCGTACTCATCGGTATACTGCGGGCTTCTGCTGCCGCCCTGGTTGGTGGCATTCAGGAACGAGTCGCGCCAGTTGTACGCTACCCGGGCTTCCCAGCCGTAGTTTTCGTAGATCAATGTCACGTTGGCGGTATCTGAAAGTCCAACCAGTGCGAATTCGTTCGCATCCGGATCCTGTCCCGGGTCTGCATCAACGTCGCCATTCACGATCGTATAGCTACCCGCGATACCGAAGCCGCTGTCGCCGAAGAAGTATTGTCCGGCAAATTCCCAGCCGTCGATTTTTGCCTTTTCGTCGTTGATAGGCTGGCTGACGCGGAATTGCATCAATGCATCCGCACTGTTACCCGCGACGTCGTAAAGGCCGGCAATCTCATCGACATAGGACTGCGGCAGCGCGCCACCGACGAGGTTAGCTTCGAACTCCGCTGCCGCGGCGTCAACATTGCCACCATTGGCATCGATAAGCGCGACCATCGTAAACAGGTTTGCTTCGGAACGGTCAACGCCCAGGCCGTCAATAACGTCCAGCGAATCACCCGAACGTGACCCGGCGTTACCTGCCGTCGGGTCAAGAAGACCAAACAACGGCCGGGTGAATACGCCGGTTCCGATGAAGTTCTTTACCGACTTGTTAAAATAACCGGCTGACACATAACCTGTGTCGTTAAAGTACCATTCAAGCGACACATCCCAGTTGGTTGACTCAAGTGGCGCAAGACCCGGACTTCCCGAACTACCGCCCGTCTGGCCACCCAGCACGGTCGGCCGGTTCGGAGTCCCGGCGGTCGTGGAGGCGAACAGCTGGTTGTAAGGCGCGCGGCCGATCGTCTTGCTCCATGAAGCACGCCCAACGAGATCTTCCGTCAGGTCAAATTTCAGATCGATGTTTGGCAACCAATGATCGTAGCTGCCCGAACCCTCAACGTCCTCATTCTGGTCGTTGTACAGGAGCAGGAAGTCATTGTCTGCAATCCACAGGGCCGTGTTCGGCACTGCCTGGAAGGCGGACGAATCAACATCCGTATCCTCGTAACGCAGACCGACATTAAGTATCGTTCCGACCGAACCCAGGTCGAAATCCCACATGAAATTCGCAAACGCGGCCCAGATCTTTTCCTTGACCTGGTTTTGACTGCTGTTAACGGATACGCCGTTTTGCGGGTAGGCCGCCTGGAAAATCGGGAACAATGCTGCCGCATCTCCAATGAACGCTGTTTCCGCATCACCTACAGGGTAATCATTGAATTTGCACTCAAGGCAATAAGTCTCGACCACGCCCGGCGCATACTGCTCTACGTCTCCTGGAAAGGACATGCCCCAACTGCCAAGATCCTGTTGGGTGGTTGTTGCGGCTACGTTAACCTTGGAATCGCGATAATTTCCGCCAAAGGTGAGCCTGGCCTGGTCCCAGTCGAATTCGTAACGTAAATCCACTTCTTTGATCTTGTTTTCCTGGTACTGGGCCGAACTCCGCTGGACCTGGGTAGCGAGATCACCCGGGTCAAGCACGCCGTTGTTATTGCCTCTCTGGCTGTCATCCCAGGTAAATGACTGGATCGGGAAACTGGTGTTCCAGTCCACGGAATGCTGCACGATGACCGGCGCGCCAAATGTAACGAAAGTCGCCGTGTGACCCAGCGGGTTGTCAGGTTTTGCTTCACCTTTCGAACTGTGCGCGTCGAATCTCAGACTCTGGTTATCGGTGGTATCCCACACAAGGTTGATACCTGCTGACTTGATCGTTTCCTTGGTGGCACGATTGGTCTGCTCGAAACCGATGTCCTTCGTACCGTTGTTGTTCTCCTGCATGAACAACGTCTGGGAAACGGACTCGGAGTCGCCATCGAACACCAGCTGATCGAACGGCGTGGCAAACCAGTTGGTCTGCTCGGCGCGCATTTCTTCCTGCTTGTTGTTCACGTAAGTGTAGTCAGCTGTAATGCTCAGGTTGTCTGTCGGGCTCCATTGCAATACGAGCTGGCCGTTGAAACGTTCTCTTTCAATCTGGCTGTAGTCGTAGCGGCTGTCCTGGGGAATTGCATACAGGTCACCGTCATTCGGCGGGTTCACGTAGTTGCTTGGGTCGCTGCCGGCACGAACAATACTCGTATTGGAGAAGAAGTCGTCTGCGCGCCTTACCACCCAGTCGTTGGTCTGGCCAATGGCGGCTTCAGATTTACGCTTGGCCCATGTACCGAACACAGTAACGCCAAAGGTTTCGTCGTCATTCTGCCAGTTGTAGAGGCCGGTGATTTCCGGGGTCACCTTATTGCTCGAGCTGTCATATACGGCCCTGGCGGCGACTGAACCTACATCTGACGTTTCAAGTGGCTTGCGGGT
>JARFQZ010000148.1 GCA_029287515.1 Lysobacterales bacterium | reverse complement strand
GACCTGGGCCAGGCCGTCCGAGGGAAGCAGGTGGGCCTGCAACGCATTCATTTCAAGGGTGCGGCGGCTGGATTCCAGCGCAATCGCGGAAACGTCAAGCAGCGTGAGTTCGATCCCGCTATTTGCCGCGAGCAGGGAACAGCCGATGACTCCGCTGCCACAGGCAAAATCCAGAATTTTACCGGTCGGTTGCAGGCCTTCCAGCGCATCCAGCAGCATTTGGCTGCCCTGGTCCAGCCGCCCGTGGGCGAATACACCCGGAAGAGAGACGATGTCGAGCGAATGGCCGGCAAATGTTGCCTGCCATTGCCTGGCGTATGATCCCGGTTCAAAATGCCCGCCGGGGCAGGGTTGGCGGGCTTCGAACAACACGCAATGGCGGGCTGAATCGAGTTTGCTCACCTGCCGGAAAAATTGCTCGAGATATCGCCTGGCCGACTTGATGCCGGCCTTGTTTTCGCCGACCAGCCAGAGACGGGAATCCGGCGATAAACCGGAAGAGACGGCATGCAGCATCATGGTCAGCAATTCTTTTTCACGCGGCAGGTTCAGGATGGCCGCAGATGCCAATTGATCGGGCGATGGCCGCAGTCCGAATCGAACATTTTCGTCTGATCCAGAAGCATGCCAACAGAAGTCGCCGTGATTCTGGGTAAATACGCCGACCGGGCGCCCGGTCTGCTCCAATTGCCGGCGCAGTGAATCCCTGGGCGGGTTGATCAACATCAGGCCGGCACGGGGCAGTTTGGCCTCGTTGCGCAGGATGACCTCGCTGCTGCGTTCCACGAGGGCAGTTATCAGTCCGGGAAACGGGCGGTCAGGTCGTAATCGTCCGCGCCGTCAATTTCCACGTCGATCAACATCCCTGGGCTCAGCGGTTCACCGTCCGGAATGTGGACCACGCCGTCAATTTCCGGCGCATCGAATCGCGTTCTGGCAACAGCGCCTTCACTGCTCACCTCGTCCACGAGCACTTCCTGGATCGTCCCGATACGGGCTTCCAGGCGTTCGCGGCTGATTGCAGCCTGGGTTTCCATGAATGCGTTCCAGCGCTCCTGCTTGATCGCTTCGGGAATGGCTCCGGGCAACTCGTTGGCCCGCGCTCCGTCAACCGCTGAATAGGTAAAACAACCGACACGGTCCAGCCTGGCTTCGCGCAGAAATTCCAGCAACTGTTCGAATTCTGATTCCGTTTCCCCGGGGAAGCCGACGATGAACGTGCTGCGTATGGCCAGTTCCGGGCAGATTGCCCGCCATTTCTGAATTCTCTCCAGGTTGTTCTCAGCCGCCGCAGGCCGCCGCATGGCCTTCAGCACCCGCGGACTGCCGTGCTGAAAGGGGATATCCAGGTAGGGCAGAATCCCACCCTCGGCCATCAACGGGATGATCTCGTCCACGTGTTTGTAGGGGTAGACATAGTGCAGCCGAACCCAGATGCCCAGGCTCGCCAGCGCCTCGCACAGTTCTTTCATCCGTGTCTTGACGGGCTTGCTACCCCAGAAATCCAGCTTGTATTTCAGGTCCACGCCATAGGCAGAGGTGTCCTGTGAGATCACCAGGATTTCTCGCACGCCGGCGGCGGCCAGGCGTTGGGCCTCGCCCATGACATCGCCGATCGGGCGGCTGACGAGTTTTCCGCGCATCGAAGGGATAATGCAGAACGTACACTTGTGATTACAGCCCTCGGAAATTTTCAGGTAGGCATAATGGCGCGGTGTCAGCTTGATGCCCTGTGGGGGTATCAAGCTGGTAAAGGGGTCGTGTTCAGCAGGCGGCGGAGCGTGTCGCCTCACTTCACTGACGACGGCTTCGTATTGCTGCGGCCCGGTCACCGCGAGCACGCTTGGGTGCAGTGCGCGGATTTCAGCCTCATCGACGCCCATGCAGCCCGTGACGATGACCCGCCCGTTTTCCTCCAGGGCTTCGCCTATCGCTTCGAGCGATTCGGCCTTGGCGCTGTCGATGAACCCACAGGTATTCACCAGCACGACATCGGCGCCTTCATAGTCCGGGCTGATCTGGTAGCCGTCGGTGCGCAACTGCGTCAGGATGCGCTCCGAATCGACCAGCGCCTTGGGGCAGCCAAGGCTGACCATTCCAACCGTGGGATTTGTCTTCGACATCAGGTTTGAAATTTACCGATCTGTTGAATCGGGAGATTATAAACCAATGGCCCGGCAGATTACCTGAAGCCGAGGCGATTCTCGGGCATTACGACCTTCAGATTGTCGTCACGGCGGTTACGCTTGATCTTCAACTCGATTTCCTCGCCCGGTTGGGCGTCGCGCAGGGCGCGCATCAAGTCCGACGGTGAATTGACCGCGGTCGAGCCGATGCCGAGAATGACATCGCCGGATTTAAGTTGATAGGCGTTGTCCTCCTTGGCGCTGATGATCAGTACGCCGCGGTCGGTTTTGAAATATTCGCCGAGGTCTTTATTAATTGTGGCCAGTTCGAGTCCATGAGCGTGGGGAAGCCCGAACCAGATATTGGCTTCGCGCATGGCATGGCCACCAAGATCGGAAAAACCTTCAAACTCGAAATGCTGGATGTTTTCGCCATCGGTGGTGACGATCCTCAGCTCGGCCCCGTCCATTCTGTCGGAAACCTCGGCGCTGACTCTCGCTGACAACTCGGCGACGCGTTCCGCCAGGGCTTCTTCATCGATATCGGGCACGACAATCCGCTCGACGATGACGGGCTCAGTGCCAGAGATGTCTTCCACGACCTCGACTTCCGGTATCCGGATGACCGACTGCCACCCCCGCGGCTCGCGCGTCTCGGCAGTGACAACGTATTCCCATGATTCGCCATCACGCTCGACGACCACGGCCAGTTCCTCGCCGTCATTTGCCTCGCTCATGACTTCGAAGACCGCCTCACGTCCCCCATCGCCGCCGGCCAGTTCAACGCCGCGAATGGACACCAGCGTGTCGCCTTGCTGCAGCCCGGCTCTTTCAGCCGGGCCATCGGGCGAAATACCGATGATCTGAACGCCCCGGTCCGTCTCCTTGCCGAGAATGACCCCGATGACTGCCCTGTCACCCAGGTTCACTTGCCTCTCAACCTCGCGAACCCGTTCAACCTGGCTCAGGCTCAGTTCGCGATGCGCCCGGGCGACTTCGCGCGTGGCTTCTCTGAGCTCGCGGTGCGCCCGGCCCAACTCTTCCCGGGCGCGGATCAATTCTTCCTGCTCCATGGCCCTTTCCCTGGCGCGTTCCTCGGAATCTACCCGGCTTCGTTCCGACTTTTCGCGGGCCCTTTCGGCTTTCAGGCGGGCCGAAGTCTCGCGTGCCAGTTCCGCTGCTTTTTTCGCCTCCAGGCGCATGGCTTCCGCTTCGATGCGCGCCCGCTCCGCCTCTTCGAGCATGACCTGGTGCTCGGCTTTTGCCCGCTCTGCCTGTGCGGTACGGTCTTCCTCGCCACCCGCTACGAGTGACATGGAAAACAGCAGTGCCGGGATCAGAAATAGGGGGGTTAATCTTGTCATCGCATAATCCTTGGTTTGTTCAGTCTCACCTACAGTGACGCCATCCGGTGGTAATCCCGTCGCAACTGGTTTTCATAAAGTTGTGACAGGTCCAGTAGCAGGTTGACCCGCTGGCTCCACAGCCGGGTCGAATCAGGCCGAACGGATAATTCGTCATCCACCTGGGCGATCAGGTCTTCCAGTTCCACCTGGTAAACCAATGCATCGGTGGGCAGGCCGCCAAATTCATCCCGATAAGAGCGGATGCCGTTTTCCAGCTGCTGGGAAAGCACAATCAATGAATCCAGGGCAGGGGGTGTCTTTACCGCTTCGGCCTGGGGAGCTGGCTGCTGAATAAACAGGCCGATTGCCAGGGTCAACGCAGCAGCGGCCGCCAGCGAAGCGCCGGCAATTCGCCGAAACCGTTGCCGCTGATTCTGCCTGAGCAGGGTTTGCCTGATCTGCGGCCAGCTGTCTTCCGGCGGCTCGACCAGCGGCAGACCAGCCAGGTTCAGTGGATCCCGTTCTTTTTGCATGATGTGTACCTTTGAAAATTTCATATGCACTACCTCGCCACGGCGTTTGGTGCGTGTTTCAGAGCCGGCCCGGCATCGAGTAATTCCCTCAGTCGGTTACGTGCGCGGGAAAGCCTGGTCTTGGAAAAACTCTCGGTTTTACCGAACAGCCCGGCGATCTCACGGTGGCTATAGCCTTCCACGTCGTGCAGCCAGACGATGGCCCGGTCTTCAGCCGCCAGTGTCGCCAGGGCCGATTCCAGGTCCATGGCCATGCCCACCTGTTCAGTTTGGGATTCGGCCTTGCCGTGATAATCCTGTAACTCGACGGGCTCGGTTTTCGGGCCTTTTCTTATGTGGCTGATTGCGTGGTTTACCACGACTCTTCGTAACCACCCCCAGAAAGGCGAATCACCCCGAAACTGGCGCATTTTGCGGAACGCGGTAATGAAGGCTTCCTGTGTCACTTCCTGGGCTGCCTCGCGGCACTGGCAGATGCGAAAGGCCACCGAAAACGCGGGGTGCTGGAACTTTCGAAAGATCGTTTCGCACGCGTCGACATTCCCCCGTCGCGCGCGCGCGACGGTCATTTCGTCCAGTTCGATATCAAAAGGTGTCTGGGCCATTACTTCAGTGACGCACGCTGATTCAAAACCGTCGCATAAAAATCGCTCGGTGTGCAGGGATACGGCAACCAGGGTAAATACCGTGGTGTACTTTGAAAAAAAGGCTACCATATTGTCACTGGAATATCGCTGCAGGCGCCGGGAGTCCGGCGCCTGCATTTCGGCAATGGATCTGGAGTTCGCACATGGGCAGATGGCGGCCCCCGCCCAAAAGAAGCAGTCCCTACATTACGCCGGAAGGCGAAAGTGCGTTGAGGGAAGAGCTCAGGAATCTCTGGCAATTGCGTCGCCAGGAAGTCGTGCCTGCACTGCAGGCTGCGGCCGCGGAAGGCGACCGTTCGGAAAACGCCGAGTACATCTACCGCAAAAAGCAATTGGGAGAAATCGACCGGCGTGTACGCTACCTTTCCAAGCGGCTGGATGTAGTGGAAGTGGTCCGGTTGAAGCCACCTGTCCAGAGTAAAGTACATTTTGGTGCGACCGTGACACTGGAAGACGAGAGCGGCAAAGAGGTGGTTTACCGGATCGTCGGGGCCGATGAAATCGATCCGCGCAAGGGATACATTTCAGTGGATTCGCCTATGGCCAGGGCATTGCTGGGCCGTTCCATCGATGATGAAGTGCAAGTCGAGCTTCCGGAAGGACCTTGCGCGGTGGTGATTTTGCACGTCGAATATTAAAGCGGTCGGGTGATACTCATTCAGCTCTTGAAAATATTTTTCACTATCCCTATCTAGATGTTGTGGTCGCCGACAGGGGCCACAGGCGCTTCCGGCCTTATGGCGGAAGCATTCAACTGATTGAACCGAATTGCTTCAATGGAGGATACGGTAATGACTACTTTTGATTTTTCACCCTTATTCCGCACGTCCGTCGGTTACGACCGCATGGCATCTTTACTGAACTCGGCACACCGCCTGGAGCAGGGCAGCAGCTTTCCTCCCTACAACATCCAGAAGGCCGGTGAGGACCGCTACCGGATTACCATGGCCGTCGCCGGTTTCGCCGAGTCTGATCTCGAAATCACGTCTGAGCACAACAAACTGCTGATCACGGGCGAGAAACCCGGGGAAGACAACAGCGAGGAAAACGGTTACCTGTACCGGGGCATTGCAACGCGTTCCTTTGAACGACGTTTCAACCTGGCGGATCATGTCAGGGTAACCGGCGCCAAGCTCGACAACGGATTGCTGCACATCGAACTGGAACGCGAGATCCCCGAGGCAATGAAGCCACGGAGCATCGAGATCCAGTCCTCCGGCACTTTGCTTGAAGGCAGCCCGGAAGATAAGGCAGCCTGATCAAGCTGATCCGGAAAAGGGGTGCTCTGCGGAGCACCCCTTTTTGATACTCTATGGAAAACCACACGGGTTTTCTCAATGAAGGCAATTTTTTTCTGGCCGTACCAGCTGTACGCATGGTTGATTTTTCTGCCATTGGTCATTGTCCTGACCCTTTTGTTCAGCATGCTTACGGTAATATTTGCCACTTTGATCAATCCTGAATGGGCCAGCAGAGTGTTTGCAGCGACCTGGGGCCGGGTGCTGGCCTACCTCACGCCGGTCAGCGTGACGGTCGAAGGGGCCGAAAATGCGCGCCGGGAACAGAGTTACGTCGTGGTCAGCAATCACCAGAGCCAATATGACATCCTGTTGATCTACGGATGGCTGAAGCTGGATTTGAAGTGGGTCATGAAAAAAGAACTTCGGAAGATTCCCGGCATTGGTATCGGTTGTGAGAAGGCCGGGCACATCTTTGTTGACCGCCGTGACCCCAAGCAGGCCCGCAAAGCCATCAGGGAAGCGATTGATCACCTGAGTAGAGGTGTCGGCATCCTGTTCTTTCCCGAAGGCACCCGCAGCCGTGACGGACGGCTGTTGTCGTTCAAGAAGGGGGCATTCCGACTGGCTATTGACCAGGAACTGCCCCTGCTGCCCGTGACGCTGGTGGGTACACGCAACGTTCTGCCCGCGAAATCGCTCAGGCTGTTCCCGGGATCGATCAAGATGGTCATTCACCCCGAAATCGAAAGCCATGGCAAGAGTGTCGAGCAGCTGACGGAAGAAACCAGGGCTGCAATCACTTCCGGCATGCCTCCCGAATTACGCTGATCAGATGGCATTGCACAAGCCGGACCCCCGGTTCATCCACTCGAAGCAGGCACGGAAGAATTTCCGGCTGGCATTGAAAACGGCGCTGGTGTTTACCGGCATACTCTGGACCATTTTCATAGTTGACGAGGTGTTCGGCCTGCGCCTGGCGCGCTTCGGGTTGCGGCCCGGCTCGGTCATGGGTCTGGCCGGGGTGATCACGGCGCCGTTGCTGCATGGTAATTTCAGTCACTTGCTTTCCAACACCATACCGCTGGTCCTGTCGATGACTGCAACACTTTACTTGTATCCGCGGTCCTCTATCCGAGTCATTCCCATTGTTTGGCTGGGGTCCGGATTGCTGGGTTGGTATATTGGGCGTCCAAGTCTTCACATAGGCGTCAGCGGATTGATCTACGGTTTGCTGGCTTTTGTATTTGTCAGCGGCATTCTGAGAAGGGACATGAGGTCGGTGTCGGTGTCGTTACTGGTTGGCTTTCTGTACGGCTCGATGGTCTGGGGCGTTTTGCCCGTGCGGCCACACATGTCGTGGGAATTACACCTGTCAGGCGCCATTCTGGGCGTGTTGTTGGCGCTGCTCTACCGAAACTGGGACCGTACCCCGGTAGTCCGCTACGACTGGGAAGACGATGACTCGGTTCCCGAATGGTATCCTGAAGACGATGACGAGGATTTCGACCTTCCCGACAAGCGCTGAATCAGCCCGGTTTTATAGTAATAATAATGTTTAATAAAGTTATTTATACTATTGTTATTGCTATATTTATATTTATAGTTATTGGATTATTCTTACCGTCGAATGTTAGCGTCGAGCGCAGCATACTGATCAACCGCCCGGCATCCACCGTTTTCGTTTTGCTCAACAGTTTTCGGACGTTCAGGGCCTGGTCCCCATTAGCCATGAGAGATCCGGATGCAGAGTACGTATTCAGCGGTCCTGCTACGGGTGTCGGAGCAAGGCTGGACTGGCGTGGGGATCCAAGACAAGTGGGGAACGGCTGGCAGGAAATCATCGAAAGCGCGCCTTTCAAACGAATCTCCATGCAACTTGATTTCGAGAACCAGGGTCGCGCCGTCTCTTATTTCAACATCGAAGACCGGCCTGCAGACGTACTGCTGACCTGGGGTTTCGAGGCGGATCTTGTCGAGGGGCATGGCTTTTTTGGCAGCTTGCTGGCCAGGTATTTTGGCCTGTTCTTCGATCAGTGGATAGGAACAGACTACGAGCAGGGTCTGGCCAATCTGAAAGCTTACGCCGAGTCCTTGCCGGCCACCGATTTTGCAGGTCTGGACGCGGAGATACTTCGTGTGGAACCGGTTGATATTCTGTATATTCCTACGGGCGATCGGCCCGTCGAGGGCGATGTTGGCGCCAGCCTGGCGGCTGCTTATCAGGAGATCAGCACAATCATGCAGGAAAATTCGATCGAGATGCTTTCAGCGCCGATTGCGATTACTCGCTCCTGGGATGCACACAATTATCAAATTGACGCGGCAATTCCGGTGATTTCTGCAGATATTCCATTGAACGGAAATGTACGCGCCGGGCGTTCTCCTTCCGGCACGGCCGTGCGGGTGGTCCACAAGGGGCCCTATGAAAATATGGGATCGAGTTACGAGCAATTGTCTGCGTACATGGCCGTAAACGGTTTGGAGGAGGGCAGGGTTTCATGGGAACAGTACATATCGGATCCCGCACAAACACCTCCTTCGGAACTCATTACCCACATCTACTTCCTGATAGGGGAAGAACCGGCCGGGCCGCCCTGAATGTCATTGAAAACCATCAACATTATTGGTTGCGGCCGGGCAGCGGGCAGCCTCGCAAGGCTTTGGAACCAGGCTGAAACGGTCGCGATCGGTGATGTCCTCAACAGATCCCGGGGCAGCACGGTTTCAGCGGTTCGCAAGGTGGGCGCAGGGCGTGCAGCTGAGGGCATCCCGGATATGGGGCCTGCAGACTTCTGGCTGATTGGAGCCAACGACAGCCAGATTCAGAAGCTGGCCTCGGATCTCGCGGAAGCCCGGGATAACCT